>NZ_JBCLYA010000009.1:0-206352 GCF_039650795.1 Salmonella sp. K21076 | reverse complement strand
AAGTAACGAAGTTTGATGCAAATGTCAGATCGTATGCGCCTGTTAGGGCGCGGCTGGTAAGAGAGCCTTACAGGCGCATCAGAAAAACCTCCGGCTATGCCGGAGGATATTTATTATTTCAACGGTCTTCTGTTTTTAAACTTTGAAACAATAAAAAAGTCTTCTACGGATTTAACTGGAATTTTTCTGTTTTTTTATCAAAGAAAGATTAAGCGCTTCCGTTAACATGCCCATTCTTTTTTCTTGATTTATATTGCATTTGTATGTGAGGTTATTTATTCATGGATTCAATCTATGAATCACTGACGGAATTAGAAAAAACAGGGCTTACATTGCGTGATTTTTTTAATTCTCATGATAGTCATTCACTGAAATCTGCCTACGTGAGATTAAATCCATCTGCTGCGGTAAACCTTACCGACCGGGCGTGGCTGGAAGCGGAGTATGACTTTAATGCGCTATTCGTCGGCCCTGGCAAGCTGCTGGCTGCGCCTTTCGCTTCAGTGTATCTGGAAGAGGATGCGCTGGTGATGGGAAAGGCGACGCTGGAGATACGGGATTTTATGGCAGCGTTGGGATTATCGGTTAATCAGGAAAGCAATATTCCTGACGATCATATTTCCTGCGTGCTGGAATTGACCACACTATTACTGGCTAATACCCGGCAAACGTCACAATACTGCTCTACCCTCACTCAATATATCAATAACTATTTAACAAAGTGGGTGCCATTATATATCGAAAAAATAAAAACTCATGCATAAACGACCACGTTATATACGGTGGCGGACATCTTATTTTATTGGTTTGATGAATTAAAACGAGAGTATCAATATGAGTAATGAGACGGGACATCTGAACAGACGTTCTTTTTTAAAGGGGATAGTGGCGCTGGGCACCGTTGCGGCTTTACCCGGAGGATTACTGACCTCCCGATGCGCGCTTGCGCAGCCGCCTGTTCCCTTTAACCCTAAAACGTACAAAATTTATCGTAACGCGTGTCCGCGTAACTGCTATGACACCTGTAGCCTCAAGACGTGGGTAAAGGACGGGGTCATTACTTTCGTGGAAGGTGCGCCGGAATCAACATTTACTCACGGTACGCCTTACGTCAAAGGGTTGAGCTATCCGCGCCGGGTTTATAGTCCCGATCGTATTAAATATCCCATGGCGCAGGACGTTCGCGGTAGCGGCAACTGGCGTCGCATCTCATGGGAAGAGGCGATGCAGCGTATTGCCGCCAAAATGCTGGAGATTAAGAAAAAAGACAGTTCTATGCTCGGTCTGGCGCTGACCAAATATTCCGGTAAGTTTGGCGTGCTGAACTATGCCGTTGAAGGGATGATGTCCTCGCTTGGCTATACCACCCGTTTTGCCGGTACGCCGTGCTGGCCTGCCGGTATTGACGCGCAAAACTACGACATGGGCGACATGTGGTGTAACGACCCGGAAGATATGGTGAAAGCAAAATACATCATTATCTGGGGCGCGAACCCAGCCTGGTGCTCAATGCACTCCATGAAATATATCTATCAGGCGCGCGAGAAAGGGGCGAAGGTCGTGGTTATCGACCCGCTGCTGTCGCAGACTGCCGCCAAAGCCGATCTCTACCTGCGCGTACGGCCTGGCTCAGACGGCGCGCTGGCGCTGGGGATGGCGCGCCATCTGGTGGATAAGGGCCTGGTGGATCAGGATTTTGTCAACAACGACGCTCATGGCTATCCGGAATTTGAAGCCTATCTGCGTAACCATGTAACCGTGGAGTGGGCGGCAGAAATCTGCGGGTTGTCGGCACAGGTGATTCGTCAACTGGCGGAAGAGTTTACGGCGGTTAACCCGGCCACGGCCTGGATTGGTTACGGGATGCAGCGTCATGTCAACGGCGGCGCCAACGTTCGCGCTATCGATGCCTTTGTCGCTATGTCCGGCAACATCGGTGTCGAAGGCGGCGGCGCGCGTTATGGCCATCTGCATACCTGGGGCTTTAACTATAACGCCATGCTGCAGAAGCCGCCGGTGGGCGCTATTGGCATACCGGGAGCGGCGGGCACCACCAGTGAATTCGGGGCTGCCGCTGGCAGCGACGCCGTGCAGTACTCCGATCGCTCTCTGAATATTAACCAGACGGCGCAGGGGATTCTGGAGGCCAACGATCCGCCGGTTCGTATGCTGTGGGTCGCCTGTAAAAACCCGTTTGCCCAGGATTTCGATCGCAGCAAGATGAAAAAAGCGTTTGAAAAACTGGAAATGGTGGTCTGCGCCGATCAGTTCTTCAACGAAACGGTGCAACACGCTGATATCGTGCTGCCCGTTACCACCGCGTTTGAAGAGTGGAACGTGGATGCTTCTTACTGGCACTACTGGCTTTCCATTAATCAGCCGGCGATTAAGCCGATGTATGAAGCAAAATGCGACCTTGAAATCGCTACCATGCTGTCGCGCACCATTAATAAGATGGCGCCGGGTTCCTGTACCTTCCCGCAAGAGTTCGATCACAAGCGCTGGCTGGATCAGGAGTTCAACGACGGTATGGCGAAAATGTTCGGCATCTCTTCCTGGGACGATCTGCTGGACGGGCCAAAAAAAGCGATCCTGCCAAGCTCTGCCGCCTGGTACGATCGCAAGTTCAAAACGCCGTCAGGCAAGTATGAATTTAAATCTGAACTGGCGGAGAAAAACGGCCACACCGCGCTGCCGGAATACAAACCGGAAGCCGAGAGCAAACTGCCTTTCCATCTGTTTACGCCGCACGTGCAGTTTGGCCTGCACTCGCAGTTTATCAACCTGGACTGGATGCAGGTGTTCTATCCGGAACCGTTTGTTTATATCCATCCTTCTTCCGCGAAGAAAAAAGGCATTAGCGAAAATGACCGGGTCAAAGTTTTCAACAACATTGGCGAGGTGGAACTGCGGGCAAAAGTCACCACCAACGTGCCGGAAGATTTTCTGGTGATGTATGAAGCGTGGTTCCCGAAACGGCAGTACAACGTGCAAAACGTCGTGGCCGATACGCCTGCTGATATGGGGCTGATGAAAACTGGCGCGCCGGGCGCCGCTATCCACAGTCAGTTTGCTGACGTTGTATTGATCGGTAAAGGGGAATCCGTAGCATGAGACGTGCGTTTTTAGTGAATAGCGATAAGTGCATCGGCTGCCGCGGCTGTGCTATGGCGTGTAAAAGCTTTAACCAACTGGAGCCGGATCGCTTCTGGCGCTACGTTTATCCGTTGGATAAAGACATCTATCCACATGAAGAGCGGGCGTTTTACTCGCTGGCCTGTAACCACTGCGAACATCCGGCCTGCGTCGCCGCCTGTCCGGTCGAAGCCTATACCAAACGTGAAGATGGCGTGGTGGTGCATAACCCTGAGCGCTGCATCGGCTGTAAAAACTGTATTCGTAACTGTCCTTATGGCGCGCCGCGTTTTAATGAAGAGACGCGTAAAGCGGAAAAATGCAGTATATGCTACGAGCGTCTTGATATCGGTATGAATCCGGCGTGCGTGAACGCCTGTCCGGTGGGCGCCTTGTCGATTATCGATTTGGATGCCGATCCTGTGCCCGATAATGCGGTGCAGTATCCGCCAGGGTTCCCGCATATGCCACAGCTCAATCCAGGAACGCGCTTTATTCTGGCGCGCCAGCCTAAGCAGCCGGAGGACAAGTAATGGAAAAATATGAACTGCCGCTGGTGTTTTTTACGGTATTAAGCCAGATGTCTGTCGGGATGGCTTTGGTACTGACATGGCGTACGCTGCGTGGTGAAGTGGAAGGCCAGCGTTTCTATTGGTTGGCCACCGGGCTGGTGCTGGCATTGGCGTCTATTGCCGCGATTCTGCATCTGGCGCATCCCGATCGCGCTTATAATGCGCTGATTAACCTGCGACATGCCTGGTTAAGTCGGGAAATCCTTGGCGCCACGTTGTTTGGCGCAGCGGTCGGCGTAACGTTCCTGGCAAAGGGACATAAAGCGATGGCTCTTATCGCCTCCGTGTTCGGCGTGTTACTGGTGGCGGTGCAGGGGATGACCTACGCCGCGCCAGCGATGGTAGCTATCGCTAATGGATTTACCATGCTGTTATTTTTTATTACGGTATGGGTCATGGGTTGCGCGGCGATTCCGCTGTTAAGACTCAGGCCTGCCGTTCCTGCGTTACGCCAGGGAATTGTGGTGTGTATCGCGGTACTTATCGCGGCGCCGCTGGTGTGGTTAAGCGGGGGAACGGTCATGCAGATGACGGCGCGTTCATGGCTGGCTTCCCCGTTTTATCTGGCAAGCCTGGTTTGCCTTGCGCTCGCTTTTGTCGCCAGCCGTCACGGTGATTCGCGCCCGAAACTCCTGTTCGTCTTGTTATTCGTTGGCGTATTTCTGAGTCGGCTGGTCTTTTTTGGCGACACGGTGAGTACTATTGTGAATATCGGGCATTTGTACTAACGATGATGCAGTAAAAAGCCCTGCCAGGCGTGACCTGGCAGGGCGTGTCAGTTTTTAGCCACCAGGGTTAACGCACAACCAATACTGGCAGCGTCGCATGGCGCACCACGCTTGAGGCGTTAGACCCCAACAGGTGTGTCGTGATAGACGGATTACGCGAACCGATTACCACGACATCCGCATCCAGTTCTTCGCCCATCTCATTGACGACATCGCGCACGCTACCAAAGCGAACATGCGTTTTAATTCGTGAAGGATCGATACTGAAGTGTCCCACCATCGTTTGCAGACGCGTTTCCGCCTCATGCTGTAAATGTTCTTCAAAGCGACGCACGTCGGCGGCAAAGCGGTGCAGACTCATGCTCGCGGACCCAGGCAGTACATGCAACAGATGAATGACGCCATCCTGTTGCGCCAGAAACTCAGCGTGGCGAATGGCTTTATCGCTAAGTTCCATTTCAAAAACATCAACCGGCATAATGATTGTCTTATACATACCCGTTACTCCCTGTTAATCAATACTGAATTTATTCAAGCATATAATAATGTTTCTTTCTGCTATTTGTCTGGCAATTTTAAATATTGCGACAACCTGACGTTAAAAAAGTCGTGTATTTTCCAGGAAAAATCCTAAAGCCGCCTGTTTTTCCGGTAGTCTCTCCGGGATAGCTACCCTTTTATAGTCGAACGCAACATTCACCGTTACCCCGGAGGCTGCATGAAAGCATTGACGTATCACGGTCCACATCACGTAAAGGTTGAAAACGTACCCGATCCCGGCATTGAGCAGCCTGACGATATCATTTTGCGTGTTACCGCCACCGCGATTTGCGGATCTGATTTGCATCTCTATCGCGGCAAGATCCCACAGGTAAAACATGGTGATATTTTCGGCCATGAATTTATGGGCGAGGTGGTGGAAACCGGACATGATGTGAAGAATATTCGGAAAGGGGATCGGGTTGTTATCCCGTTCGTCATTGCTTGTGGCGACTGCTTTTTCTGTCGACTACAGCAATATTCAGCGTGTGAAAACACTAACGACGGACACGGCGCGGCGATGAATAAAAAACAGATCCCGCCGCCGGCGGCGCTGTTTGGTTATAGCCATCTGTATGGCGGCGTTCCCGGCGGACAGGCCGAATATGTTCGCGTGCCAAAAGGTAATGTCGGTCCATTTAAGGTGCCGCCGCTGTTATCTGACGATAAAGCGCTGTTTCTTTCTGATATTTTGCCTACCGCCTGGCAGGCGGCAAAAAATGCCCAGATTCAGCAACGTTCCAGCGTGGCGGTTTTTGGCGCAGGGCCGGTAGGATTACTGACTATCGCCTGTGCGCGACTGCTGGGCGCGGAGCAGATCTTCGTCGTTGATCACCACGCCTGGCGCCTGCGTTTCGCCGAAGAACGTTACGGCGCGATACCGATCAACTTCGATGATGAGAACGATCCGGCGGAAAAAATCATCGAGCAGACGGCAGGACACCGCGGCGTGGACGCGGTAATTGATGCCGTAGGCTTTGAAGCGAAAGGCAGCATGACGGAGACGGTGCTGACGAACCTTAAACTGGAAGGCAGCAGCGGCAAAGCGCTGCGACAATGTATCGCGGCGGTAGGACGCGGCGGCGTGGTCAGCGTGCCCGGCGTGTATGCCGGTTTTATTCACGGCTTTTTATTCGGCGACGCCTTTGATAAGGGGCTAACTTTTAAAATGGGTCAAACCCATGTTCACGCGTGGCTGGGGGAATTATTACCGCTTATTGAAAAAGGGTTGCTGAAGCCGGAGGAGATTGTCACGCACTATATGCCGTTTGAAGAGGCGGCGCGCGGCTACGAAATTTTCGAAAAACGCGAAGAAGAGTGCCGGAAGGTTATCCTGGTGCCGGGAGCGATGTCGGCACAAGCGGCGCAGAAACAGGCGACGGGAGTAATCAACCCGATGCCAGGCGGCGTTGTCTGAAGCAGGCAGAAATGAAAGAGCTAACGGAAAGAGGATGCGCAGGCATCCTCTGTGTAAACGCATTAACGCTTATGCAGATGGTTTAACGCAGGAAGTCGCCCGCGGCTTCAGGCTGATATTCGAGTTCCAGCACTTCGAGATGGGTGGAGGCGCCGCCCGGCAGTTCCCAGTGAATGGTGTCGCCGACGCGCAGTCCCAGCAACGCCGCGCCGACGGGCGCCATTACCGAAAGCTGGGTACTGCTGTCCGTCATATTGGCGGGGTACACCAGCGTCCGCACGCGTGTTTCACCATCGCTCAAATTGCGGAATTTAACGCGGCTGTTCATGGTGACGACATCGTTCGGCATCTCTTGTGGCGAACACATTTGCGCGCGATCCAGTTCGGCGTTGAGCGCGTCGGCAATCGGCAGATCCGCATACGCAGGCTGTTCCAGAAGACGATCAATACGTTCGGCGTCAAGGTCGTTAATGATAATAGTGGGTCTGGACATTTCTTACTCCATGTCATCGATACTGCGAGTAGTGCAGGTAAATGGTCCCAAAAGAAAACCCTCACCGTCTGGCGGCGAGGGTTTAACTCTCATGATGATACTGAGACTTACCCCGTCTTTGAAGTGATTTAGTTCACATTCGGGTAAATCCTCAAACGTCATAGCCCTGAGTGAATTTTAGTCTACATTCGGGCGTGTTCTCAAATGTGGCTACGGTTTTAAACCTCTGCTTCGTCAATAACCGGCTTTATCGATAATAAACTGTTTCCCGCAGTTGCCGGGATGCGGCTGCGGCTGGAATGAGGCAGAGGAGAGCGGGGCGTTAATCATCGACGCCTTTAATGAAAACTGAATCTCTGTTAAATAGGCGGGATTGCCATGGCAGTTTACTTTAACGGCTTTGACATTATCCTGGCCCCACGTTTGTGCGACGACGCTATCAAACTCAGCGCGGCTAACGGTCTTGCCGTAATTATCCGCCAGAAACTGCCCCAGCGCGCTGTCTTTTATCGCCTTATCCAGCCGTATCATGGTGCCGAAATAGGCATTGGGATCAAACCCGAAACAGGCGCCATGTTTGGCATATTCGTAGCGCTCCAGACAGGAATTCCCCCCCGCGCCGGGCATCACTTCCTTAAGCGCTGTCGCGATGTCAGGCGAAAGTCCGGGGGCGGGGGCGGAGCATTTCCGGCTGGCCTTGACTTCAGGCAGATTCGGGATTGGCCGCGTCGCACAACCAAAGCGCTGCCAGCGTCTCTGGTCAACACCGCGTGCGGCGATAGATTTGGGTAATCCTGGCCACAGGCCGTGGACGGTCAGAAAGTCTGCTTTGTTGGCTGGCTCTTTTTGCAGACGGCACTCATCGGGTTCCCGATGGCGGCGTTCATGCTGGCTTTGACAAAAACCGGTTTGCCAGGAAAGCGCCAGCACATAGTCAGTGAAATCACCGTACTGTTGCGCCTGAAGTTCGTCGGCGTTGGCGGCAAAAATCGGGGTTAAGAGGACAGCCAGCAGCGGACTGTAATGCCATATTGTGTTCATGATGAATTCGATAATTTATAGACATTATGAATGTTACTCATTTAATCATAAAAAATGCCGCTCAGGTGAACCTGAACGGCATCATTTTTAACCTACGTTGGCGTAATGTTTAATTCCACATTGCCAGAATCGGCCAGCCCACCAGCAACAGCATTGCGATATAGATAACGCCAAAGATTGCGCCAAGCCGCCAGTAGTCTCTGGATTTCACGTAACCGCAGCCGTAGATAATCACACCAGGGCCGGTGGCATACGGCGTCAGACAGCCCATGATACCGATAGACAGCACCAGCAGAATACACAGTTGTTCCATCGGAACGCCCGGAATGCCTTTACCCACCGCCAGAATGACCGGCAGCATGGTCGCGGTGTGAGCGGAAAGACTGGCGAACAAATAGTGCGCGAAATAGAATACCAGTACCAGTACCAGTACCAGTACCAGTACCAGTACCAGTACCAGTACCAGTACCAGTACCAGTACCAGTACCAGTACCAGTACCAGTACCAGTACCAGTACCAGTACCAGTACCAGTACAATGACGGTTGCATCCGGCGAGAAACCTTCCAGATGCGTACTCATGGTATTGGCGAACCAGTCAATAAAGCCGGAGCGGGTTAAGCCATTGGCCATGACCACCAGCGTAGCGAGGTTCACCAGGGTGTTCCAGGCGCTGTTGTAGCGCGTAATATCTTTCCACGGCACAACATGCAGCGCCAGCATCAGCGAGACGGCCAGCAGACCCACGGCAGTGGCGTTGATGATTTTTCCACCAAAAACCCACAATCCTAAGCTAAGCAGCACCAGGCCAATCAGCGTCCACTCTTTGCGGGACAGACGCCCCATGTTTTTTAACTCGCCGCCAGCCCAGGCCGCGACTTCCGCACTGTGGGTCACTTCAGGTTTATAAAGCACATAGGAGAGCCACGGCGCAACGATCAGTAAAATAATCCCTACCGGCAGAAAGCTGAGAAACCACTGCAGCCAGCTAATCTGGACCCCGGCGATCTTGCTGACGAACTCCAGACCTAACACGTTTGGCGCCGCGCCAGTGACAAACATCGAAGAGCTCAGGCTGGTACTGATCACCATCATCCACATCAAATAACCGCCGATGCGGCGTGCGGAAGGATCGTTTGGAAACGATTTAAACAGCGGCGGCAGGTTCTTGATAACCGGGAAGACAGTCCCGCCGGTACGAGCCGTATTGGAGGGAGTAAACGGCGCCAGCAAAATATCGATAATGACAATCGCATAGCCGAGCGTCAGCGTGCGTTTACCCATGAATTTTACCAGAAACAGCGCAATGCGGCGCCCCAGTCCGGTCACTTCGTAGCCCAGCGCGAAAATAAACGCGCCGAAAACCAGCCAGACCGTGGTGCTGGAGAAACCGGCAAGCCCCCATTTCAGCGCCTGTTTACTGGCTTTAAACGCCGGATCGGCCAGTTCTGAAGCGTCAAATAGCAGGTAATTGCTGCCGATAACGCAAATGGTTACGGCGATAAAACTGATCGCTGTCGCCGGGATCGGCTCCAGGATCATACCGACAATCATCGCGACGAAAACCGCAAAATAGTGCCAGGCCTGCGGCGGCATACCATCTGGAACAGGAATTAGCAACATGACGCCCATCACCACTAATGGGGCCAACAACTTCCATATATTATCTTTGGATAAAGACATAAATGACTCTCCGGAAAGGATATTTTCTATAATTGTGTTAATGATTAACTTGCGAAATTTGCGCTAAAAACCAGGTCACGATCAGCAGATCGGCGCTACCGCCTGGGCTGAGATTGCGTTCAATGCATTGCTGATCGAACCGGTGGAGATAAACGAGATCATCAGGCGTCCGTATGCCGCCCTGATGTAATAAGACCGCCGCCTGCTGCTGTAACCAGCGCAGACCGTCCGCCCCGCCGCGCGAAGCGACGTTGGTATCGCCGTTAAGCGACATCAGCAGCAGTAAGGTATCAAGCAGCGCCAGTTCCGGATCGCGCCCCTGCGCCAGCAATGCGCGGTAGTGCGGCAACGCGTGGCGGATGACCAGCGGATAGCCCGCTTCCGCTTCACCGCGCGCGCCGGTTAATCCCAGTTGCTGATACAGCCGCTGGCCTGCGGTGAGCTGTAGGTTGTTCTGGCGCAGTTCGCGCGTGGTCAGGCCGCGGCAAAAATCGGCGGCGGTAGCGCAGAGTGTTTCTGCGGCGATCGGCTGGCGTAGCTGATACAGGCGGCCAATGGCGGCGCACAGTAACCCCAGCGAGAAAATGCTGCCTTTATGGGTATTGACGCCCGCCGTTGCGCGAAACATCGCTGCTTCACAGGCCATCCCCAATGGACGCAGGCCCGCCAGAACTGACTCTGGTGGCAGGCGCGTGCAGCTGGCGCCATATTCCATAAAGCGCGGCAGCCAGTGTCGAATCGCCTCCGCGCTGCGGTGAAAATCCGCCAGCGCCATATCTTTGTGCGCGCCGCAGTTTAGTCGGTCTACCAGACCGGGTTTTGGCGATAAATTTACCTCGGTCAGCATGGCGCGCCAGGCCAAATCGGCCCAGGCGTCATACAGCGACTGAGGCTGAATGGAGGCGTTAGTCGGGTTGACGGGAATCGGCATCATGCAGCAGCGCCTCCATATGAGTCAGTAAATCAGTCAGCGCGTGGGTTTTACCCCGCGCGCATTCAGCCGCGCTTTGCCCGCACAGCAGACAGCGGCGAGCGGGAAGCGCGAAATGGCGGCGAGAGAGTATTTCGCCTTCCGCCGTCAGGACATCGATATCCCACAGGCGCCCCAGTGGATAACGCTGTTCCAGCGCGATGGTCGCCTGTTTGAGCGCCTGAGCGGGCGCGTCAATCGCCAGCAACCCTTCCGGCCCGCTGGCGGAAGCCAGTGCAGCCTGCTCCCGGATGGTCCAGCCATACTCTTCTGCCAGCGTGTGCAGGGCAGTCACGCCGTGATTAAAGATCCGGCGGGTTAACGCGCTGTCTTTCATCGGGCCTGGCGCCACCACGGTAAAGGAGACCAGTGGAGTGGCGTGGCTTATTCCTTCACCTGATGCACCACATCGATCACTGAACCGTCGCGATAACGCACGACAGCAATCACGCGGTCGGTGAATTCGATAGGGCGGGGCTGACCGGTAAGCAGTTGCGCGCGTTCGCGCAGCCACTCAATCGATACCACTTTCATTCCCGCTGCTTTCAGGCGTTCAGCCAACTCCGGACGCGCCGGATTGACGGCGATACCGTGATCGGTGACCAGAATGTCAACGCTGGAGCCCGGTGTGACGCAGGTGGTGACGTTATCAACCAGCGTTGGGATGCGACCGCGCACCAGCGGCGCGACGATGATGGACAGCGCCGCCGCGACGGCGGTATCGCAGTGACCGCCGGACGCGCCGCGTAGAACGCCGTCGGAGCCGGTCAGCACGTTAACATTGAAGTGGGTGTCTACTTCCAGCGCGCTCAGTACCACCACGTCCAGACGGTCGACGGAAGCGCCTTTAGAGCCCCAGTTGGCGTACTGGTTAGCGCTGATTTCGATATGGTTCGGGTTGCGGGCCAAAGATTGCGCAGCGTTACGATCGAAGCTCTGCACGTCAAGCAGTTTGCGGATTAAGCCCTTTTCATGCAGGTTGACCATGGTGGCGGTGATACCGCCCAGCGCGAAATTAGCCACAATGTTGCGGCTACGCATTTTGTCTTCCAGGAAGCGGGTGACCGCCAGCGATGCGCCGCCGGTGCCGGTTTGCAGGGAGAAACCTTCGTTGAAGTAGCCGGAGTGAGCAATGACTTCCGCCGCGCTGCGGGCGATCAGCAGTTCACGCGGATTAGTGGTCATGCGGGTCGCGCCAGCGCCGATTTTGTTTGCATCACCGACTTCTTCGATTTGCACGATCAGATCAACCTGATCCTGAGCGATGCTTGCCGGGTTATGCGGATACGGCAGCAGTTGCTCCGTCAGCATCACGACCTGCTTCGCGCTGTCGGCATCCACCATCGCGTAGCCCAGAGAACCGCAACAGGCTTTGCCGGTATAACCGTTAGCATTACCGAATTCATCGCAGGAGGGCACGCCAAGAAACGCAACATCAATATTGAGTTCGCCGCTTTGTACCAGATGCACACGACCGCCGTGGGAGTGAATCTGAACCGGCTCAGCCAGCAGGCCGCGAGAAATTTCTTCCGCCAGCGGGCCGCGCAGGCCTGACGTGTAGATGCGGCTGACCACCCCGTTACGAATGTGTTCAACCAGCGGCGCGTGGCAGTCGCTCAGCGAGCTGGAGGCCAGGGTCAGATTTTTGAAGCCCATCTTCGCGATGGTTTCCATCACCAGGTTAATCGTCAGATCGCCGCCGCGAAAAGCGTGGTGAAAGGAAAGCGTCATGCCGTCGCGTAAACCGGAACGGCGGATGGCCTCTTCCAGGCTGGCGCACAGTTTGTGGTCGCGCGGTTTTTGCGCTTGTAGATCCAATTTTGCCGCACTTTGGTAAGCGCTCAGTTCGCTTTCAGCGTGACGGCTCCAGGCTACTACGCGATCCTGGCGTTGAGATTCATTTTTCTGCGTCATTTTTTTGCCTTATTCTTCGCGAATACCGGAAAGTTCTGCACGGGAGAGCACCAGACGGGCGCGTTCAATCACCGGGCTGTCGACCATCTTGCCGTTAAGGGAAACGACGCCGAGACCTTCGCGGGCGGCGGCTTCTGCGGCCTCAACGACCAGACGCGCATGGGCGACCTCTTTACGCGTCGGCGCATAAAGGTTGTGCAGCAGTTCTATCTGGCGGGGGTTGATCAGTGACTTACCGTCAAAGCCCAACTGTTTAATGTGGGCGGCTTCTTGCAGGAAACCGGCTTCGTTGTTGGCGTCGGAATAGACGGTATCGAAGGCCTGAATGCCGGCGGAACGCGCGGCCTGCAAAATGGCGCAGCGGGCGAACAGCAGTTCGGTGCCTTCCGGAGAGCGTTCGGTGCGCAGGTTGCGAACATAGTCTTCCGCGCCCAGCGCAATCCCGATCAACCGTTCAGAGGCGTGGGCGATTTCTACCGCGCGGGTAATACCCAGCGGCGATTCCACGGCGGCTAACAGGCCGGTACTGCCCGGTTCGCGACCGCAGGCGTTTTCAATGCGCAGAATTTCGTTTTCGATATCAATGACGTCCTGCGCGGTGTCGGTTTTCGGTAAACGCACCACGTCCGCGCCGCCGCGCACGACCGCTTCCAGATCGTTGACGCCCCATTCGGAGTCCAGCGCATTCACGCGGACGATGGTTTCGACGTCACGGTAAAGCGGATGTTGCAGCGCGTGATATACCAGACGGCGCGCCGCGTCTTTTTCGCGTAATGCAACGGAGTCTTCCAGGTCGAACATCAGCGCGTCGGCCGGGTAGATAAACGAATTGTTCACCATCGCCGCGTTGGCGCCCGGTACGAATAACATACTGCGGCGGGTGCGGGTTTTACGTTGTTGCAGAGAGGCGGAAATCATTGGCGATCCTCCCAGGGCAGAGCGGCAATACCGCTGGCGCGCGCCAGTAGCGTTTCCAGTCGGGCGCGCAAAATGCAGTCCAGAGCGCCTTTATCATCGACGTTCAGTTGTACGCCGCGCACGTCGTAGCGAGAAAGCACCTCCAGGATGGTGGCGCGAATGGCCTCGCCAAACTGTTTTTCAACGCTACTGTTAATTTGCAGGTCAATATCCTGCGTATCGAGCGGCGCAATGCGTATCATCACATCGCCGGACTCAAGCGTGCCTGCGACGGCTAGCTGGTTTATTTTCATTTTTCACCTGTTGCTAATACGGGGGACTTTTGACGGGCTGCCGCGCTGCCCGGATGGCGTTCGACCATGCCCTGCAAATAGCGCAGGGTGGCGTCGGGAACCAGCGGCGCGATAGCCGTGAGATCGTGTTTAACCAGCAGCTTGCGTACCCAGGAGGCGGATATCGGCGTCTCCTGGAAGCAAAGCCGCTCTATTTCCACCAGCGTAATGGGTGGGGCGGGAAGCGTTGGCGTCTCCAGCCAGAAACGCATATCAAGGTTGTACTGGGCGGTAACGGTACAAAACGGCTCCGTACCGACAAAGCGGTGTGTGATGCCAAGCGCGGGCGCCAGATACTGGCGGAAAATCTTCAGGTCGATTTCGGTATAACAGTGATTAATGACGCTCTGCTCTTTAATGAAATAGCAGGGGAACGTCGCACGAGAAATAATGTATTCGGAGCCGCGATGAACGGTTAAGCGCGGGATATCGGTAGTCCCTTTAAGGACCAGATCGAGTCGGTCTTCATAGGGAAAGCGTGACGTATCTTCTTTGACCAGGAACAGATGCAGCCAGTCGCACTGTGCCGCCGCCTGTTGGATCAGATAGCGATGGCCGTGCGTGAAAGGATTGGCGTTCATCACAATACAGCCAATTTTCTTTCCCTCGTGACGCAATGTCGCCAGCGATTCCGCATACCGTTTCAACCGGGTCGCGCTATTTTCCATTAAGACCATCACGCCAGGGACGCTGGCTATCGTCGAAAAGCTGCACTGTTTAAACAGCGCTTCGTATTCCGTTTTGGTATAAATAAAAAGATGGGTGCAGTGCCGTTCCCAGGCGAGATTAATCAATTCCGTCGCCAGCGTTAACGCTAAGCCTTCACCGCGTACTGATTCGCTAATGGCCACGCATTTAATGATATTTCCGGCAATACCGCCGCAGGCAATAAGACGGTCATCACGGCTGACGGTAATAAACACTTCTACAGTGGTATCGACGCTTAAATCATTCTCTTTGAGAAAGTGAGCGATCTCCGCCATTTTTTATTTTCAGAGCGTTTTACCCGAGTGAATACATTATTGCCAAACATAGTAAGAAATATCCTGGTGATATGCTTGTTGCCACTTTTCTGTATATGTTGCGTTGTGTTGCAACTTGATAACTTTTTCTTTTCAGTCAGAGTGGGAGTATTTTTATGACGAGTTATTTATTTTTCTCTCTGACGTATACATCGTAAGGAGTATTTTGGTGGTAAATTTTGATTTATTTCACAAAGCGTTAGATGGTTTTTAAGTGTTTTATGGTTTTAAGTTTTTTAATTAATTTAATCGCCATTCCGGCAGTGGGTTTTAGTTGTTTAATTGATTTAATGTGGGGAATCTGTAACGATTGGTTTTTATATGCTTCAAGATACTCAAAACATTTTTATTACATTTGCGATAAATCTGTAGAGAAATACCCATAAGGAACCTTAATGTCCTATCAGAAAAATAAAAAGCTGTTTCCTTTTTTTCGGCAACTCGCGTTTCCGTTACGTATTTTTCTGCTCATTCTGGTGGTTTCTGTTTTCATCGTGGCAGCGTTAGCACAATATTTGTCTGCCAGTTTCGAAGATTATCTGGCGTCCCATGTTCGTGACATGGCGATGAATCAGGCAAAAATTATTGCTTCTAACGACAGCATTATCGCTGCCGTAAAAAACCGGGACTATAAACGCCTGGCGATAATTGCGAATAAACTGCAGCGCGGGACGGATTTTGACTATGTGGTGATAGGCGATCGCCACTCGATCCGGCTTTACCATCCGAATCCGGAAAAAATCGGCTATCCCATGCAGTTTACGAAACCCGGCGCGCTGGAAAGAGGAGAAAGTTATTTCATTACCGGTAAGGGCTCAATAGGGATGGCGATGCGCGCCAAAACGCCTATCTTTGACAACGAAGGCAACGTGATCGGCGTTGTTTCAATTGGCTATCTGGTCAGTAAAATCGACTCCTGGCGGCTGGACTTCTTATTACCGATGGCGGGGGTTTTTGTCCTGTTGCTGGTGGTATTAATGCTGCTTTCCTGGTTTTTCGCCGCGCATATCCGCCGACAAATGCTGGGCATGGAGCCGAAACAGATTGCGCGCGTGGTACGCCAGCAGGAGGCGTTATTTAGCTCGGTTTATGAAGGGCTGATCGCCGTTGATCCGGAGGGACATATCACCGCGATTAACCGCAATGCGAGAAAAATGTTGGGGCTGCCGTCGCCGGGGCGTCAGTGGCTGGGCAAGCTGATAGCGGAAGTCGTCAATCCGGCAGACTTTTTTACCTGCCAGATCGCAGAAAGACGCCAGGACGTGATGGCCAACTTCAATGGCCTGAGCGTCATCGCCAATCGTGAGGCTATCCGTTCCGGCGAGGAGCTGCTGGGCGCTATTATTAGTTTTCGCAGCAAAGATGAAATCGCGACGTTGAACGCGCAGCTAACCCAGATTAAACAGTATGTTGAGAGCCTGCGCACGCTACGCCATGAGCACCTGAACTGGATGTCGACTCTGAACGGCCTGCTGCAAATGAAAGAGTATGATCGGGTCAGAGAGATGGTGCAGGGCGAATCGCAGGCGCAGCAGCAACTTATTGATAGTTTACGCGGCGCCTTCGCCGATCGTCAGGTGGCCGGTTTGCTGTTTGGCAAAGTTCAGCGCGCGCGTGAACTGGGGCTCAAGATGGTGATTGTTCCCGGCAGCCAGTTACATCAACTGCCGGAGGGGCTGGATAGCACGGAGTTCGCCGCCATCGTCGGGAATCTGCTGGATAACGCGTTTGAGGCGAGTTTACGTACACAGGAAGGCGACAATACCATCGAACTTTTCCTGAGCGACGAGGGCGACGAGGTGGTGATAGAGGTCGCCGACCAGGGCTGCGGCGTTCCTGAAGCGCTGCGGGAAAAAATTTTTGAGCAGGGCGTAAGTACCCGAGCTGACGAACCCGGTGAGCATGGTATCGGGTTATATCTGATTGCAAGTTATGTGGGGCGCTGTGGCGGGGTCATTACGCTGGAAGACAATGATCCTTGTGGCACCTTATTTTCTTTATTCCTTCCGAAAGTGAAAAAAAACGATGACAGAACCATTAACCCTATTGATCGTTGAGGATGAAACGCTGCTGGCGGAAATGCACGCAGAATATATCCGCCATATTCCTGGCTTTAACCAGATATGGCTGGCGGGCAATCTGGCGCAGGCGAGAATGATGATTGACCGGTTCAAACCTGGATTAATTCTGTTGGATAATTATCTGCCGGATGGGAAGGGGATTACGCTGCTGCATGAATTAATGCAGTCGCGCTATCCCGGCGGCGTCGTGTTTACGACCGCCGCCAGTGACATGGAGACGGTAGCGGAAGCGGTACGTAGCGGCGCGTTTGATTATCTGGTCAAACCTATTGCTTATGAGCGTTTGGGGCAGACGCTGACCCGTTATCAACAGCGCAGACGTATGCTGGCGAGCGCGGATAGCGCAAGCCAGAAGCAGATAGATGAAATGTTCAACGCCTATGCGCGCGGCGAACCGAAAGGGGATTTGCCGACAGGTATTGATGCCTTAACCCTTAATGCGGTGATGAAGCTGTTTGCCGATCCAACCGTACGCCATACGGCTGAAACGGTCGCGCAGGCCTTAACGATAAGCCGCACCACATCCCGACGCTACCTGGAATATTGCGCGAGTCGGCACCTGATTGTCGCAGAGATTATTCATGGCAAAGTGGGCAGGCCGCAGCGTATTTATCACGGCGGCTAAGCCCGCTTTAAGATGCCGGAGCGATGTTTTCCCTCGCCCCGGCTTACCGGCTATCAGCCGCCGGTGACGGCGGAAGAGGCGCCTGGCACCATAATTTCCGTAGCGATAATGACGATCAACAGACCGACGATGACCGGAACGGACGTGCGCTTCACCACTTCAAACGGTGATATTTTAGCCATCCCGGCGACAGCGACCACGACGCCGGAGACCGGCGAAATCGTGCGCCCCAGGTTTGAGGCTTGCAGCATTGGGATGGATAAATAGGCTGGGTTGATACCGGAGGAGTGCGCCAGTTTAGGGATCATCTCAACAAAGGCGTAAAAAGGCGCATTGCCTGAACCGGTGGTCATCGCGGCCAGCATGGTTAAAATCACTAAGACCAGCATCAGAATAATGCTGGCGGACCCAAAAGAAGTGGCAATCGAGATCAGACTTTGGATAAAGCCAATGGTGCTCAGCCCCTGGGCGAAAACGCCCGCCGCGACCAGCAGCATCACAACGCCGGCAAACGCATCCGCCATGCCGCGATAAGCCACTTCCAGGCCGGAAAACACATTTTGCGTGTTGAAGCCGCGCACGAATTCCAGCACGGCGGCCAGCAGCATACAGATGACCAGAATGGTAATAATGTGCAACTGCGGCCCCCATTTACCGTCAAAAATCAGTACGCCGATAATGGGCGTGAACGGCAAAAGGGCATAAAACGCCGGGGCCGTGGTGGTAATCTCCGCCACGTCCAGCATCTCATGTGAAATGTTCTCTTTTTTATCCAGATAGCGTTGCCAGAAAAAATGCGCAATCGCCATACCGATAATGGCGGCGATGGAAATCGGCAGCGTGGTTTTGAACGCGAAATCGATTAACGGCATCTCCGCCGCTTTTGCGGCTAAAACCACATCGCCAGACGTTGGCGAGAGGATGATGGCGGCCGGCGAAGCGCAAATAGCCGCCGCCGCGCCGCGGCTAATGCCGACGTTGACCATCACCGGGAAGAGAGTAGCCATGAGCAGTACGCCAAGCCCCGTCGCGGAAGAGACGGCCAGCGACATCAGGCAGGCGACAAAATAGGCGGCAATCATCAACAGGTAGGGCGAGTTTATATACTGTAAAGGTTTCGACGCCAGCTTCACGACCATATCATTTGCGCCGATATGCGTCATATAGGCGGCAAAGCCGCACAGCATCATGATCATCATGCCAAGATCGCCGCCGCGACTCATAAGCAAAATTTTGATGTATTCAACAATATCTGTTGCGGTATAGCCGGTACTGGTTTCGCTGGCAGGTAATACCTTATGCCCCATCAGCGCGCTGATAATAAGCAGAACCAGACCGCCGACAAATAAAACGCCAGTGGCGGAATATCCCTTAATGATGTAGCGTGCTACACCCACAATAACGACGACTCCGATAAGGAGCTCTATAACTGTTAGCATTGTTTCCCCTGTCTTATCGACACCCAGAGTAAAAATAAGAACCACAAAAGTGGTATAAAAATGTACCGAATAAAGGATGGCGCCTTACTGATTAAAATCACGGCGCGGTTATTTTTTCATGTCATCACTAAAGATGAAATATGTTTATACAAATTTTCTGTAGCGCTATAAGTATTAATTTATTGTTATTTTATTGTTTTATTTGTTGTGCTTTGTTTTGTGTTTTTTGTGAAAGCTTATTAAGGAGCGCGTGACGGTTCTGAGTGCTAAATCAAACGCCGTTAACCCGATACTCTCTCAGATTATTCTCTGTTTATAGTTTGTTAAGATTTTATTCAGGTTAATGTTGTTATTATCACAGTCGAATTTTTGAACGGTATGTATGTTGCGATGATCATCAGAAAGTATTTTCTTATTATTGCTCTCCTTGTTATGCCATGGCTGGCTATTCCTTCAGTCTCTGCGGCGGATAAAGGGTGGTTTAACACGTTTACCGATAACGTCGCAGAAACGTGGCGACAGCCTGAGTATTATGATTTGTATGTCCCCGCCATTACCTGGCATGCGCGCTTTGCCTACGATAAAGAGAAAACGGATCGCTATAACGAACGGCCGTGGGGCGTTGGTTTTGGTCAGTCGCGCTGGGACGATAAAGGCAACTGGCATGGCCTCTATATGATGGCCTTTAAAGATTCATTTAACAAATGGGAACCCATAGGCGGTTATGGCTGGGAAAAAACCTGGCGACCGCTGGAAGACGATAATTTTCGTCTGGGACTGGGCTTTACCGCAGGCGTTACCGCGCGCGACAACTGGAATTATATTCCCATCCCTGTGCTGTTGCCTTTAGCGTCGATAGGCTATGGTCCCGCTACCTTTCAGATGACCTACATTCCGGGTTCGTATAACAACGGAAACGTCTATTTTGCCTGGATGCGTTTCCAGTTTTGACGGAGAAGGGCATTGTTCTGTTGTGAATTAAAAAGCCTTAAAAAACAATAAGTAGATAGGGTTAGCTAAAAATTAACGCGATATTTATCACTTTTTCGCAAAGTTCGACTGGACAAAATGCATCACAATTGTTGTACTGGTATCCGATACAGCATTTGTGTCTATTTTTCATGTAAAGGTAATTTTGATGTCTAAGATTAAAGGTAACGTTAAGTGGTTTAATGAATCCAAAGGATTCGGTTTCATTACTCCGGAAGATGGCAGCAAAGACGTGTTTGTACACTTCTCTGCAATCCAGACCAATGGTTTTAAAACTCTGGCTGAAGGTCAGCGCGTAGAGTTCGAAATCACTAACGGTGCCAAAGGCCCTTCCGCTGCAAACGTAACTGCTCTGTAAGCATACGTCCGACAGCAAGATTTCAAAACCCGCCCTTTCGGCGGGTTTTTTTTGCGCTTAACGCGCTGCGGCGGCGGAAAATAGCCAGAATGCCAGCGCCGTCATGGCAAACGAACCCAACAGGTTAATCAGCACATTCAGCAGCGCCCAGCCAAAGCGCCCCTCTTGCAGCAAGAATACCACTTCGGCAGAAAAAGTAGAAAAGGTCGTCAGGCCGCCGCAAAAGCCGGTCGTAATGAGCACTTTCCACATCGGATCGATATGTGTCATGCGGTTAAACCAGGCGAACCCCATGCCGATAATAAACGCGCCAAGTAAATTTGCTGTTAGCGTACCGATGGGAATCGCCTGATGAAGCGGATTAAAACGCATACTGAGCATCCACCGGGCTACGCTCCCCGTTCCACCGCCAATAAAAACTGCTAAAAGAAGCTGTAACACTGCCGAATCCTTTATTTAATTGCTATACAAGAGGAGTGTAACGCCGAACACGCATAATTGGCGAGTCCTGACAGAGGTGTGGGAGGGGATATGTTCGTTGCAGCCGGGCAGTTTGTGGTGAGTTCTGTATGGGAAGAGAATGTGCAAGTTTGCGTTTCGTTAATGGCTCAGGCGGCGGGCCGCGGCGTATCGCTTCTGGTGTTGCCTGAGGGGATATTAGCGCGAGATGACATCGACCTTGACCTGCCGATTCGCGCCGCGCAGCCGCTGGATGGCGCGTTTATGACGCGGCTTCTGGAAGAAAGCGCTCATAATAATATGACGACGATATTCACTATCCTTGTCCCGTCAACGCCTGGACGGGCGGTTAATATGCTGGTGGCGCTACGGGCGGGTCACATTGTCGCGCGTTACGCGAAGCTGCATCTCTATGATGCGTTTTCGATGCAAGAATCCCAAAGTATTGATGCCGGAACCGTTATCGCGCCTGTGCTGGACGTGGAGGGGGTTAAGGTGGGTCTTATGACCTGTTATGACCTGCGCTTTCCGGATATGGCGTTAGCGCTGGCTTTACAGGGGGCTGACGTATTGGCGCTGCCGACGGGCTGGGTTCGCGGCCCGTTGAAAGAGCAGCAGTGGTCGACGCTGCTGGCGGCGAGAGCGCTGGATACCACCTGCTATATGATTGCGGCCGGGGAGTGTGGTAATCGTAATATTGGTCAAAGTCGTATTATCGACCGTTGGGGGTAACGATAGCCGCGGCAGCCGATCGTCCGGCGCTGATCGTCGCGGAAATATTCAGAGAACGAATAGACCAGGTGCGGGAGCAACTTCCTCTTTTGCAGCAACGACGATTTGCGCCACCGCAATTATTATGATGTTTTTTACGCAAAGCTTGATTCACCTTGTTACAGATTGCTATTGTGTGCGCGCGTCGAAAGACCGTTAATATTCTCAGGTTAATCCGGCGCGTTACGCAGCCTGTTTTTAGTGAAGAAGGTATCTATGGGTGAGATTAGTATTACCAAACTGCTGGTGGTTGCCGCACTGGTTGTTCTGCTGTTTGGTACCAAGAAGTTACGTACGCTGGGCGGAGACTTGGGCACGGCGATTAAAGGATTCAAGAAAGCAATGAACGATGAAGACGCGGGCGTTAAGAAAGACGTCGACGGTAGCGTTCAGGCTGAAAAACTCTCGCATAAAGAGTAATAGCGCAATGCGCTTGCTCCGCAGAGTAAAAAAACCGGCGAGTTGCCGGTTTTTTTTTGCCTGAAATGTAAGCGTCTATTACACGATCATTTCACTTCCATGCCTTTGGCCTGGAGATCAGCATGGTACGAAGAACGTACAAAGGGGCCACAGGCGGCATGGGTAAAGCCCATCGCCAGGGCTTCTGCTTTCATCTCGTCAAACTCTTCCGGGCTGACATAACGCTGTACCGGCAGGTGATGGCGGCTTGGCTGTAGATACTGACCAAGCGTCAGCATGGTAACGCCGTGACGGCGTAAGTCGCGCATAACCTCAATGATTTCCGCATTGGTTTCGCCTAAGCCCACCATCAGACCCGATTTTGTCGGAATTTCCGGGTGCGCTTCTTTGAAGCGTTCCAGTAATTTCAGCGACCAGTTGTAATCGGCGCCCGGACGAACCTGGCGGTAAATACGCGGCACGTTTTCCAGGTTGTGGTTAAACACATCCGGCGGCGTCGCGTTAAGAATATCCAGCGCGCGATCCATACGTCCACGGAAGTCTGGCACCAGGGTCTCTATTTTTATCTCCGGGCTTTTGGCGCGGATGGCGGTGATGCAGTCAGCAAAGTGCTGGGCGCCGCCGTCACGCAGATCGTCACGGTCGACAGAGGTGATGACCACATAGCGTAGCGCCATGTCGGCGATCGTTTGCGCCAGTTTCTGCGGCTCTTCCGCATCCGGCGCAACGGGGCGGCCATGGGCGACATCACAGAACGGACAGCGGCGAGTGCAAATGGCGCCAAGGATCATAAACGTAGCGGTACCGTGGTTGAAACATTCAGCCAGGTTTGGGCAAGACGCTTCCTCACAGACAGAATGCAGGCCATTTTTGCGCATTGCGGCTTTGATGCCTTGGATACGGGTAGAATCCGCCGGAAGTTTTATTTTCATCCATTCCGGTTTACGTAGTAGAGCGTCGCGCTCTGTGACCACATTTTTAACCGGGATAAGAGCCATCTTATCGGCATCGCGGTATTTTACACCGCGTTCCATCACAATGGGTTTACTCATAGCGTGCGTGTTCCAGTTGCGAATAACGAAGGAAAGCGTTTCAATTCAAGGGAAAGTTGTATTTATCAACTATTTTTGAATTTGTGACACGCAGTATATCATTGATAAGGGCCATAAAGCAGCCTGACAGCCCGGCAAAATGTAAAATAGTTGTTGTTTTGTGCTGTTTGCCCATATCTTCCGTGACCTGAATGCAACATTTTTGTCAGAACGCCTCACGGATGATATCAATGACGTTCTCCAGCACCGGATCGCGCAGACTCAGTTTATTGTAATGCAGCGAGAACTCGACCTGTTCACTATTCACCGGCGCGTAGGGAAGGCGTTCAAGCGGCCAGCAACGGCTAAATAAGTCGTAGAAGCGGGTGGGCATCAGTCCCAGCAGATCGCTGCTGGCGATCAGCGAGGCAATGGTAAAAATATTGTAGCTGCTAAAACTGATTTGCTGATCGGGAAATGTCTCCTGCAGTCGCTGGCGCAGGAGGGAAAGATGTTGTCCCTCCAGCATCAGAAAGGTGTGATCCGCGCTGTTCAGTCTCTCTTCAGTAATGGCGTTCGCCAGACACGGGTGATGCTGGCGGCAGACAATCTCAAGCGTATCGCTAAACAGGACGTGATGCTGGATGCTCCGGTTGTTATAGCTATGGGTATTGATAATGAGATCGGTCTGAAACTGACTAAGCTGGCTTTCGGCATCGTCTACCGGAATGTTGCGCAGCAAAAGCTGAGGATAACGCGGCCTGATGGCCTGGTAAATAATCGGCATCACTAGCGCGCCGACCGAAGGTGTCGTGCCAATTGTAATGGTGCGTTGCTTATCATAGCTGCCCGTAAGATCCAGGGCGCCAAGAATAGATTCCAGCCCCTGGCTGATGTATTCGTGCAGATGCGTAGCATACGTCGTGGGCGTTACGCCCTGGCCTTTGCGAATAAACAGCGGATCGGGAAATATAGTCCGTAATTTTTGAATGGACTGGCTGATGGCTGACGGCGTCAGGTTAAGAATTTTCGCTGCATTGACGATCCCTTTATGGACATATACGGCCTCGAAAATCGTCAACAGATTGAGGTCAATATTTCTCAGTGTTCTGAAAATTTGCGGTTTGTCTTGTAGGTGTTGATCGGCCGGTTGTCTTTCTGCCTGATTATTATCACTCACGCTCTGGCTCCGAATTCATTCGTATTATGAATAATAGATTAAATAGTATATTTTGCATTTATGAGTTGGTTTTAAAATTACTCTTATGAATGTATTTTTAGTCATTTCAATAAGATAAGTAACAGCAAGGCCGGGATTTTGTTCACGGAAAATTCCTCATCATGAGGACTGAAGAGGCCATGCCGCCTGGCGGCTACAGCAGGGATATAACGAAAATATAGAAAGCGGGGGGAGAAGTAAAGCATTCAAATCATATATGATTAATGACCCATAAATTTCTTGGGCCATTATATTTTACGCATTAAGTAGCAATATATTCATACGGTGGATTATTTAGCAGAGCTAAAATATTCGCCAGCAAGCGGGGCGCAATATTATCTGTGGTAGCGTCTTCCTTCCACTGCGTTATTTTAGCCATTTCCATGCCGGCATAACCACACGGGTTGATGCGTAGGAAAGGAGAAAGATCCATGTTAACGTTTAGCGCTAAACCGTGGAATGAGCAGCCGCGACGGATACGTAAACCCAGCGAGCAGATTTTCTTTTCACCCACGTAGACGCCCGGCGCATCGGCGCGCGGATGCGCCTCAATACCCATTTCAGCCAGCGTATTCACCACGGTCTGTTCAAGTAGGGTGACTAAATCACGCACGCCCAGTTTACGTCGTTTCAGGTTAAGTAAAACGTACATTACCTGTTGGCCCGGACCATGATAGGTCACCTGTCCTCCACGATCGCTCTGCACAACGGGAATATCGCCAGGCATCAATATATGTTCCGCTTTACCGGCCTGGCCCTGGGTAAACACCGGGTAATGCTCAACCAACCAGATTTCATCATGGCTGTTTTCATCGCGCATATCGGTAAAGTTATGCATGGCCTGAGAGATAGCTTCATAGGGCTGAAGGCCGAGCTGGCGGACAAGGATTTTATCCTGATACAAAACGGCATCTCCGTAGAGAATGAAAAAAGAGAGGAAAGTATATCACAGCGGGGGAGGCGGGGAGTTACCCGGATAAGACCGGGTAACCGTCTGGATGTATTACAATACCATTCGCACGATATCAATATTACCCAGTTCTTCGTACAACGTTTCAACCTGTTCAATATGGGTGGCATTAATGGTGATAGAGACCGAGTGGTAGTTGCCTTTGCTGCTCGGTTTTACCGTCGGAGAGTAATCACCAGGCGCATGGCGCTGTACCACTTCAACCACCTGATCAACCAGCTCAGGTAACGCCTGCCCCATTACTTTGTAAGTAAATGGCGTAGGGAATTCAAGCAGTTCGTTAAGTTTGGTTTTCATGTCAGCTCCGGCATTACGTAAAAAAATAACAACTCCCGCCACAGGGCGGGAGTTTTACTGATGCATAGTATATGGGGACGAAAATCACACTTTCAAGCGTTCAATTTTTATCCAAACCAGTGATGGAACATTAATTTAATGTAATCAATGATTTTACCGAAGAAGTTCCCTTCCGGGATCTCTTGCAGTACGACCAGCGGACGCTGCTCGATGGTTTTACCGTCCAGCTGGAAGTTGATGGTGCCGACCACCTGGTTTTTCTGCAGCGGCGCGTGCAGTTCTGCGGTATTCAGTACATAGCTCGCTTTCAAATCTTTCATGCGACCGCGAGGGATCGTCAGGTAAACGTCTTTATCGACGCCCAGCGAGGCGCGATCGGTATTACCAAACCAGGCGGGTTCAGAGGCGAACTCTTTACCAGCCTTCAGCGGATTAACGGTTTCAAAGAAACGGAAGCCCCACGTCAGCAGTTTTTTGCTTTCTGTTTCACGGCCTTTATAGGTCCGTCCGCCCATTACGGCGGAAATCAATCGCATCTGGCCTTCGGTTGCGGAAGCGACCAGATTATAGCCCGCTTTGCTGGTATGGCCGGTTTTGATGCCGTCCACATTCAGGCTGTTATCCCACAGCAGACCGTTACGGTTTAACTGGCGAATGCCGTTAAAGGTGAACTCTTTTTCTTTATAAACGGCATATTCGTTCGGCACATCTCGAATTAACGCCTGGCCAATCAGCGCCATATCGCGAGCTGAACTGTATTGTCCGTCGGCGTCCAGGCCGTGTACGGTCTGGAAGTGGGTATTTTTCAGCCCCAACGCGTTCACATAGCTGTTCATCAGCCCGACGAAAGCATCCTGGCTACCGGCGGCGAAATCAGCCATCGCCACACAGGCGTCATTGCCGGATTGCAGATTGATGCCGCGTATCAACTGAGAGACCGGTACCTGCATTCCCGGTTTGAGGAACATCAGCGAAGAGCCTTTAAATACCGGATTGCCGGTGGCCCAGGCGTCATTACCGACGGTAACCAGGTCGGTTTCTTTAAATTTACCCGCTTTCATTGCCTGTCCGATGACGTAACTGGTCATCATCTTCGTCAGACTAGCCGGGTCGCGACGTTCGTCGGCGTTTTGTTCCGCCAGAACTTTGCCGGAGTTGTAGTCGATCAGGATGTAGGATTCCGCATCGATCTGCGGAACACCCGGGATCATAGTTTTGATATTCAGGTCATCGGCATGTGCGGTTGAGATAAACGTGGCACAAAGCGCCGTGGTGAGCGCCATGCGCTGCATAAAACGAGCGGAAAAAGTGGTCTTCATGGTCTGAACTACGACGTCCGTGATGAAATTAAAAAAGAGCCCTACTATAGCAAAAGCATAACTGGCAGGCATCTGACTTTCCGCGTGACTTTGTTAATGTCATTTACAGAAATTGACAGTACAGATACCTGCAATCGGTTACTGCGCGCTGGCGATAAAGGACTGTAATTGTGCTTCTGTTTGCAAACGTTGCTGTAACGCGCTGGCTTCGGCTTTACTGGCAAAAGGCCCCAGTTGAATACGCCAGACCGCGCCGTTTTGTATTACGCGTCCTGGTACGCTGAACTGCTGGCTTAAACGCTGTTGGTACTGCTGCGCACGCGTTTGATCGCTGACGGCGCCGACTTGGACGACGAAACGACCGCTCGCCGCGGCGGCAGGCGCGCTCACCGGGGCAGATACCGGGGCTGCGGCGGCAGGCGCGCTCACCGGCGTCGCAGTCGCTGGAGCCGTCACCGGCGCGGAAACCGGCGCTGTCTGTGGCGCCGGCGTCGGTTCATTACCCTCCAGCACGCCAGGCGCCAGCGTGGTCGGCGCGCCGAGGAAGCCGCTGCTGCTCACCGGCGCACCGGTGGTATCGTCACTTTTCAACGTGGAATTACTGACCGGAAGAACGTCGCCTTGCGGTTGCGCAGGCGCTGAAGAGGCGCTTCCCATGCCGCCGCTTAAATCAGGGCGCGGGGGCAGAGCGTAGGTCTGTTTCGCCACCGTCGTACAGGCCATCCCCGGGCCGGAGAGCGAACCATCCGGCGCCACGATAATGGGGTCAATCCGTACTTTAGTATTATTCGAGGTATTCAGACGATCCGCCGCTGCGCGGGACAGGGAGATGACCCGATCGGTGCCATAGAGGCCGCGATCGTTAATACGCACGACGATCATGCGACCGTTGGCCAGGTTGGTGATTCGCGCATAGCTGGGGATAGGCAGTGTCGGATGGGCGGCGGTAAGCTGCATCGGATCGAACATCTCCCCGGAGGCGGTTAAATTACTGCCGGGTTCCGCATCATAAATAGCGGCCAGGCCAGCCTGGCTAAAGCGGGACGGGTCCTGAACGATTTTATAACTTTTACCGTCACGCTGATAATCCTGGTTTGCGGTCGGATTCAGAGGTTCATAACGCGGTTCCGCTCCGCTGATTTCCACAGTCGGACCATTACATACCGCAGGTTGCGGCGCGACGGTGGTTTGCTGCTGACCGCCGTCATTAGTACATGCCGCGAGTAGTACTATCCCTGCCGCGACGCAGATTACAGGCAACTGCTTATGCATTGCGCACCCCTTATACGCTTTTCGACAACATTTTTCTGTGGGTGTGGATCGACATCACAATCCCGAACCCGGCCATCAGCACAATCAGTGCGGAGCCCCCGTAGCTGACCAAGGGTAAAGGTACTCCAACCACAGGCAGAATACCGCTCACCATACCAATATTTACGAAGACATAAACGAATAATATTAACATTAATCCGCCAGCCATCACGCGACCAAATGTAGTTTGCGCTCTGGCGGCAATCCACAGACCGCGCATTATTAGCAAAATATAGAGCGCGAGCAGAATCAGGATGCCCACCAGACCGAGCTCTTCCGCCAGTACCGCGAAAATAAAGTCGGTATGGCGTTCGGGTAAAAACTCCAGCTGCGACTGGGTGCCGTGGAGCCAGCCTTTACCGCGCAGGCCGCCTGAGCCAATGGCGATTTTAGACTGAATAATATGATAGCCCGCGCCCAGCGGATCGGTCTCCGGATCAAGGAGCATCATGACGCGCTGGCGTTGGTAATCGTGCATCAGGAAAAACCACAAAATAGGAATAAATGCAGCGATCAATACAATGGCGACCCCAATTAAGCGCCAGCTCAGGCCAGACAAAAATAGGACAAAGAGACCGGAAAGGGCGACCAGAATAGACGTCCCCAGGTCCGGCTGGGCGGCGACCAGCAGGGTAGGCATAAAGATTAATACCAGGGCGATGGCGGTATTTTTCAGCGAGGGCGGGCAGACGTCGCGGTTAATAAAGCGGGCGACCATCAGCGGCACGGCGATTTTGGCTATTTCCGAAGGCTGAAAGCGAACGATTCCCAGATCGAGCCAGCGCTGCGCGCCCTTGGATATTGCGCCGAAGGCATCAACGGCGACCAGCAGAATGATACAAATGATATAGAGATAGGGCGCCCAGCCTTCATACACGCGCGGCGGGATCTGCGCCATCACCACCATAACCACCAGCCCCATCGCAATCTGACCGATTTTACGCTCCATCATGCCGATGTCCTGGCCGCTGGCGCTCCAGATGACCAACGCGCTATAAACCAGTAACGCCAGCAGAATGAGTAGCATCGTGGGATCGATATGAATTTTATCCCAGAAGGTTTTTTTGTTCGGATTATCCGTCATGATTATTGGTCCTCCGCCGCTGCAACCACCGGGTTTTCCGCAGGCAAATGGGTGTTGTTGTCGCCCAGCATGATGTGATCAAGGATTTGGCGCATGATCGTGCCTACTGCCGGGCCTGCGCCGCCGTTTTCAAGGATGATCGCGACGGCGACCTGGGGATTGTTATACGGCGCAAAGGCGGTCATTAATTTATGGTCGCGCAGGCGCTCGGCGATTTTATGCGCATTGTACGTTTCGTTGGCCTTCAGGCCAAAGACCTGCGCGGTGCCCGACTTCGCCGCGATTTTATAGGGCGCGCTGGCAAAATATTTATGCGCCGTGCCGTTAGGGCGGTTGGCGACGCCATACATGCCATCTTTCGCAATTTCCCAGTAGCCGGAGTGAATATCGCCCACCGGTGGCTCATGCGGCTGTACCCACGGCACCTGTTTACCGTTTTCCGCGGTGCTCATTAACAGATGCGGGACTTTAACTACACCGTCGTTAATAAGGATCATCAGCGCCTTACTCATCTGAATCGGCGTTGCCGTCCAGTAGCCCTGGCCGATGCCCACCGGAATCGTATCGCCCTGATACCACGGTTTTTTAAAGCGTTTCTGTTTCCACTCGCGGGTCGGCATATTACCAGAGCGCTCTTCTGCGAGATCAATTCCGGTATAGTGACCATAGCTGAACTTACCCATCCATTCTGACAGGCGATCGATCCCCATGTCATAGGCCACCTGATAGAAGAAGGTATCTGCCGACTCTTCAAGGGATTTGGTGATATTCAGATGCCCGTGGCCCCATTTTTTCCAGTCGCGGTAGCGTTTCTCAGACCCCGGCAACTGCCACCAGCCAGGGTCGAAAAGACTGGTGTTACGGGTGATGACGCCAGCGCTTAACGCCGATACGGCGACGTAAGGCTTAACGGTAGAAGCGGGTGGGTAGACACCCTGAGTCGCGCGGTTCACTAATGGCGTGTTCGGGTCGTTAAGCAGCCCGGAGTAATCTTTGCTGGAGATGCCGTCCACGAAAAGGTTAGGGTCGTAACTTGGCATGGAGACCAGCGATAGCACGCCGCCGGTACGCGGATCGGTGACAATCACCGCCGCGCGACTGCCTGCCAGCAGCGTTTCAATATACTGCTGGAGCTTGAGATCCAGCGTCAGGTAGATATCGTGTCCGGCCTGCGGCGGCACCTCTTTAAGCTGGCGAATAACGCGGCCGCGGTTGTTGACTTCAACCTCTTCATAACCGGTTTGCCCATGCAGAATATCTTCATAGTAGCGCTCAATGCCCAGCTTGCCGATGTCATGGGTGGCGGCGTAGTTCGCCAGTTTGTTTTCTCTGTCGAGACGCTCGACGTCTTTATCATTGATTTTCGATACGTAGCCGATAACGTGGGTCAGCGCCGATCCGTATGGATAATAGCGGCGTTTATAGCCTTTGACTTCGACGCCCGGAAAACGGTACTGGTTGACAGCAAAGCGCGCGACCTGAACTTCCGTCAGGTTTGTTTTCACCGGAATAGAAGTAAAGCGATGGGATCGGGCGCGCTCTTTTTTAAAGGCGGCGATATCGTCGTCGTTTAAATCGACCACACTGCGTAGTGCATCCAGCGTTTGCTGAACGTTATCCACCTTTTCCGGCATCATTTCAATCTGATAGATAGTGCGGTTCAGCGCAAGGGGAATGCCGTTGCGGTCGTAGATTATCCCGCGGCTTGGCGCAATTGGCACCAGCTTGATACGGTTTTCGTTCGAGCGGGTCTGGTAATCGGTAAAACGGAGAATTTGCAGATTATACAAATTGGCGATCAGTACGCCGGTCAGCAGCAAAATACCCAAAAAGGCGACCAGCGCCCGACGCACAAACAGTGCGGACTCAGCCGTATAGTCACGAAAAGAATTTTGTCGTTTCATCCGCTGCTTAATCTTCTCAAGACTTCACGATCACTCACGGTGATAAGGGTGGTTGGTTGTGATGCTCCACGCCCGGTACAAACTCTCCGCGACCAGAACCCGAACCAGCGGGTGAGGGAGCGTTAACGCCGAGAGCGACCAGCTCTGTTCCGCTGCCGCTTTGCAGGCGGGAGATAATCCTTCCGGGCCGCCAATCAGCAAACTGACGTCGCGCCCGTCCTGTTTCCAGCGCTCCAGCTCATTGGCTAACTGCGGCGTATCCCACGGCTTGCCTGGAATATCCAGGGTAACAATGCGATTCTTACCGGCGGCGGCCAGCATCTGCTCGCCCTCTTTGTCGAGAATGCGTTTGATATCCGCGTTCTTGCCGCGTTTGCCCGCAGGGATTTCGATCAGCTCAAAGGGCATATCTTTCGGAAAACGACGCAGATATTCCGTAAATCCCGTTTGAACCCAGTCGGGCATCTTCGTGCCGACAGCGACAAGTTGCAGCTTCACGCATTAACTCCAGAGTTTTTCCAGTTCATACAGGCGGCGACTTTCTTCCTGCATGACATGCACAATCACATCGCCCAGATCGACGACAATCCAGTCAGCCGCATTTTCGCCTTCGACGCCCAACGGCAGCATACCGGCCGCGCGCGACGACTGCACCACGTGGTCGGCAATAGACATAACGTGACGGCTGGAGGTGCCGGTACAAATAATCATACAGTCGGTGATACTGGATTTACCCTGAACATCTAAGGCGATGATGTCCTGACCTTTCAGGTCATCAATTTTATCGATAACAAAATCCTGGAGTGCTTTACCCTGCAAGTTTTCCCCCTGGGTGAATAATTGCGTTATAACGATAGAAAAAAGGCCAACAGGCTGGACCGGTAAGGCGTTGCGAGTTAACGCTAACCTTCCGGCGGGACGCCGTGTAGTATACCTGAATCAGCGGCGATACCGGGACTTATGTCGCCGGATCGGCGTTTAAAACCAGATTATCATCCCATCCCACGTCACAGAAAGCATCGCCATTTTTGTAAAACAATTTCTGCAAAGCTCTGCAAGGTGAAAAAAGCCTGGCTGCGGAGAATAACAGCCTGTCGGGGGCTGTCAATGGGCGAAACCGCTGCGGCGAGAAAAAACGGAAAATTCATCACTCAGGCCGCCAGACGGCACGACTATTTAATACTTTCAGGGTGGCGAACCCTTCGCATATGTCGATTGTGCTCCAGCATCCCTGTTCTACCCGGAAATGCCATAGCGAGGCGGCGGGCATTGCGAGCAGGCGGGCAATCAACAGGCTGAGTACGCCCTGATGGCTGACGATCAGCAGGTTCTGGCAATCGCTGAACGCGCCGAGTCGCGAGATAAAGCGCTCTACGCGCCGGGTAAAAGCCTGAAAACCCTCGCCATTGGTCGGAACCGCATTCTGCCAGTCCGTACACCAGGCGGCATAGCTTTCGGCATCTTCATGGGTGAGGTCGCGGTGATGGCGCATTTCCCAGTCGCCGAAGTACATCTCATTAAGCTCAGGTAAGATGTGTTGCGGCGTATCCCGGCCCTCCAGTACGAGCCGGGCGGTATGGCGCGCGCGCTCCAGCTCGCTGCATAACACCCTGTCAAATGGCGCGTGGCGCAATAAAGTATGTAGCGTTTTCGCCTGGCCAATCCCTTTTTCCGTTAACGGCGTGGGAGCATGTCCGCTATACAACCCGGCGACATTGGCCTCGGTTTCGCCATGACGCACCAGCCACAATCGCATGGTATTCCTCATGAGGTTAAATGCGCAAAACATGATAATGCCCCTGATTGCGCAACGTTTTTTTCACTAAAATAGCGTTTTTTGGCCGGAGGCATAATGGCGTTATTCAACAGCGCGCATGGCGGTAATATTCGGGAAGCCGCGACGGTGTTGGGCATCTCGCCTGACCAGTTACTGGATTTTAGCGCAAACATTAATCCGCTGGGTATGCCTGTCAGCGTGAAACGCGCGCTTATCGACAATCTGGACTGCATTGAGCGCTACCCGGACGCCGATTATTTTCATTTGCACCAGGCGCTGGCGCGTCATCACCAGGTGCCGGCATCGTGGATACTGGCGGGAAATGGCGAGACGGAGTCAATCTTTACCGTGGCGAGCGGTCTTAAACCGCGTCGTGCAATAATTGTCACGCCAGGTTTCGCGGAGTATGGCCGGGCGCTGGCGCAAATTGGCTGTGAAATTCGTCGCTGGTCTCTACGCGAAGCGGATGGCTGGCAGCTTACCGATGCCATTCTTGAGGCGTTGACGCCCGATCTGGACTGCCTGTTTCTGTGTACGCCCAATAATCCTACCGGCCTGCTGCCGGAGCGGCAGTTATTACAGGCCATTGCCGATCGCTGCAAATCGCTGAACATTAACCTGATCCTGGATGAAGCGTTTATCGATTTTATTCCGCATGAGACGGGCTTTATTCCTGCTCTTAAAGATAATCCGCATATCTGGGTGCTGCGTTCGCTGACCAAATTTTATGCCATTCCCGGCCTGCGGTTGGGATATCTCGTCAATAGCGATGACGCGGCGGTGGCGCGGATGCGTCGCCAACAAATGCCGTGGTCGGTTAACGCGCTGGCGGCGCTGGCCGGTGAGGTAGCGTTACAGGATAGTGCCTGGCAACAGGCGACCTGGCATTGGTTACGGGAGGAGGGCGCCCGGTTTTATCAGGCGCTTTGTCAGCTTCCCCTGCTGACGGTTTATCCCGGGCGGGCAAACTATCTGTTGTTACGCTGTGAGCGAGAGGATATTGATCTGCAGCGACGGTTGCTGACGCAGCGGATTTTAATCCGTAGCTGCGCTAACTACCCGGGGCTGGACAGCCGCTATTATCGTGTGGCGATACGCAGCGCTGCGCAAAACGAGCGTCTGCTGGCGGCGCTACGCAATGTGCTTACCGGTATAACCCCTGCTGATTGATGTAGTTCAGCACGTTTTCCGGCAACAGATCGTCGCAGGATTCGCCTTTTTCCAGCCGTTCGCGGATGAGGGTTGCGGAGATATTAAGCCATGGCGTTTCCGCCAGGTAAATTTTACCGGCTGGCAACTGGTGCAGATCGTCTGGCGTATGGGTCAGATGCTGTTCCAGCCACTGCTGGTGTTGCGCCTGCGTCATTTCAAGGGGGTAGCCGGGACGACGACAAACGATCAGGTGAGTGTTATCAAGGATGGTGTCGTAATCATGCCAGGTGGGGAAGTTAAGCAGCGAGTCCTGGCCGATAATAAACGCCAGCGGCGCTTCGGGGCCCTGTTCTTCGCGCCATGCTTTCAACGTTTGCGCAGTGTAAGAGGGCGCGTTTCGCTGTAGCTCGCGTTCACCCAGCGTAAAAAGCGGCTTATCGGCGATAGCCAGCTCCAGCATATATTTACGCTGCGCGCTGGAGGCTTCCGGCTGGGGGCGATGCGGCGGCACATTGTTAGGCATAATAATCACCCGCGATAAGCCGATCAGATTCGCCAACGTTTCAACAGGTTTAAGATGTCCATAATGCACCGGATCAAAGGTGCCGCCGAATAAAGCCTGTAACGATTTCATATCACCCATCAATAAATACGTCTGCCAGCGCCTTATGGCAGAGCAGGAGCGACAGCCCTTCAAGATCTGCCCATACCGACTGACCATAATCCTGTTTGAGCGTAATTTCTGTACGCGTCAGTAACTGCACGGCCTGGCGAAGCTGTGCAGGATGGAGACGCTGCAACGCGTCGCCGATCATGGGGCGACGGTTTTGCCAGACCCGGTGTTTATCAAACAGCGCGCGTAACGGCGTATGCGCGGACTGACGTTTGAGATTTACCAGTAGCAGCAGCTCTCGCTGGAGGGTCCGCAGCAGAATAACCGGTTCGCTGCCTTCAAGGCGTAGCTGTTGCAGGATATGCAGCGCGCGTTTGCTTTTCCCCATCAGTAACGCATCCACCCAGTGGAAAGGGGTAAAGTGGGCGGCGTCATTGACGGCCTGCTCCACGCGAGGAAGCGTTAACTTACCGTCAGGCCAAAGCAGCGACAGCCGTTCCAGCGCCTGCGCCAGCGCCAACAGATTGCCCTCATAGCAATAGCACAGCAGTTGGTTCGCGGCGTCATCCAGTTGCAAATTCTGTGCTTTCGCTCTGGCGGCCACCCAGCGGGGAAGCTGCGCCTGCTCCGGCGTCTGACAACTGACCTGAACGCTACGATCTGCCAGCGCGGTATACCAGGCGGCGTTTTCCTGCGCTTTGGTGAGCTTGTTTCCGCGTACTATTAATAACAGGTCGTCATGCAGTAGCTCGCTCAGGGTGGCGAGTTGCTCATTCATTGCCGCGTTAGGCCCGTTTTCCGGCAGTTGCAGCACCAGCGTTTGGCGGCTGGCGAACAGGCTCATCGCCTGGCAGAGTGAGAAAAGCGATCCCCAGTCGGTACTGGGATCGAGAGTAAAAGCGTGGTGCTCTTCGAAGCCTTGCGACGCAGCCGCCAGACGAATAGCGTCCTGACTTTCCTGCAGCAGCAGCGGATCGTTGCCCAATAATAGATATGCCGCACGCAGCCCTTCGTTGAGCTGCGCGCGGAGTTGTTCAGGATACAACCTGATCATTAGTTACTCAGCGTAGTGGAGACGCGTGCTGGCGTAGAGGCGGGCGCCGCCGTCTCATTGTCGGCGGTAGCCTCCTCTTTCGTCGCCTGAATATCCGCCGCGCGGACGCTGGCCAGCTTACGAATCAGCTGTTCAGCGGCTTTGTCGTACATCTCCTGAACGATCATGGCCTGCTCGTTATCCTTCGCCAACGCCATCTGCGGGTTATCGAAGAACGAACGGTACACTTTCGTGCTGATAGGATAGATGTCATGGCCCGGAATCAATACCGAGGCATTGACGGTCATCACTATCTGATATTCCGCCGTCTGGCCGTCCTGGAACACTGACGCCGTATCCTGCGAAATAGTCACCGTTCCAAGCCGCAGAGACGGAACGTCTTTGCGCGTTGTGTCTTTATCAAGCAGGTTTACGTTATTCAGCCGTAACTGATTACGTACCGCACGACTTAGCGGACCGTTCGGATCGCCGGAATCGAGGATCATCGTTTTCATTGAAGCCGGAACCTGCGTAGTGCTACGCAGATGCCAGCCGCATCCGGCGGTGACCAGCACCGCCAGAGATAACAACAGTGTTACCAGATATCGCACGCTTCCTCCCGCGCTTAGCCAACAACCAGATTGAGGAGTTTACCCGGAACGTAAATCACTTTACGCACGGTAACGCCATCAAGATATTTTGCCACCAGATGTTCCTGGCCTGCACGTTCACGCACCTGTTCTTCGGTGGCATCCACCGCAACGGTGATCTTACCGCGAACTTTACCGTTAACCTGCACGACAACCAGCGTGGTGTTTTCCACCATTGCCTGCTCGTCGGCAACCGGCCACGGCGCGTTGTCGATATCGCCTTCGCCACCCAGTTCCTGCCACAAGGTAAAGCAGACGTGCGGGGTGAACGGGTTAAGCATACGCACGACGGCCTGCAGCGCTTCCTGAAGCAGTGCGCGGTCTTGTTCGCCTTCCTGCGGGGCTTTCGCCAGTTTGTTCATCAACTCCATGATCGCCGCAATGGCGGTGTTGAACGTCTGACGGCGGCCGATATCATCGGTCACTTTGGCAATGGTTTTATGCACATCGCGACGCAGCGCTTTTTGATCTTCGCTCAGCGCATCGACGTTCAGCGCCGCGACAGGACCTTTAGCGGTGTGTTCGTAAACCAGCTTCCAGACGCGTTTAATAAAGCGGTTTGCGCCTTCTACGCCGGACTCCTGCCATTCCAGAGTCATATCCGCCGGAGAAGCGAACATCATAAACAGGCGTACCGTATCCGCGCCATAACGTTCAACCATTACCTGCGGGTCGATACCGTTATTTTTCGACTTGGACATTTTACTCATGCCAGTGTAGACCAGCTCATGACCCGCTGCGTCTTTTGCTTTGACGATGCGGCCTTTTTCATCGCGCTCGACGATAGCGTCAACTGGCGAAACCCAGTTACGCTCGCCGTTCTCGCCGACATAATAGAACGCATCCGCCAGTACCATGCCCTGGCACAGCAACTGTTTAGCCGGCTCGTCAGAGGTGACCATGCCCGCATCGCGCATCAGCTTATGGAAGAAGCGGAAGTAGAGCAGGTGCATGATGGCATGTTCAATACCGCCGATGTAGATGTCGACTGGCAGCCAGTAGTTTGCCGCTTTCGAATCCAGCATTCCTTCCTGATACTGCGGGCAGGTGTAACGCGCGTAGTACCATGACGATTCCATAAAGGTGTCGAAGGTGTCGGTTTCACGCAGCGCCGGCATACCGTTAACGGTGGTTTTCGCCCACTCAGGATCGGCCTTGATCGGGCTGGTGATGCCGTCCATGACGACGTCTTCCGGCAAAATAACCGGCAGTTGATCTTCCGGCGTCGGCAGCACGGTGCCGTCTTCCAGGGTGACCATCGGGATCGGCGCGCCCCAGTAACGCTGACGGGAAACGCCCCAGTCACGCAGACGGTAGTTCACTTTACGTTCGCCGACGCCTTTTTCCGCCAGTTTATCGGCAATGGCGTTAAACGCCGCTTCAAAGGCCAGACCGTCGAACTCACCGGAGTTAAACAGCACGCCTTTTTCGGTCAGCGCCTGTTCGGAAAGATCCGGCTCGGAACCGTCAGCGGCCAGAATCACCGGCTTGATGGTCAAACCGTATTTGGAGGCAAATTCGTAGTCGCGCTGATCGTGACCCGGAACGGCCATCACCGCGCCAGTGCCGTACTCCATCAGGACAAAGTTTGCCGCCCAGACCGGGATCTCTTCGCCAGTTAACGGATGAATCGCTTTATAGCCGGTGTCGACGCCTTTTTTCTCCATGGTCGCCATTTCGGCTTCGGCCACTTTGGTGTTACGGCATTCGTCGATGAACGCCGCCAGCTCGGCGTTGTTCGCCGCCGCTTTTTGCGCCAGCGGATGACCGGCGGCCACTGCCAGGTAGGTGGCGCCCATAAAGGTATCCGGACGGGTGGTATAGACGGTCAGCGTGTTATCGTAACCCTTCACATCGAAGGTGATTTCCACGCCTTCAGAGCGGCCAATCCAGTTGCGCTGCATCGTTTTTACGGTATCAGGCCAGTGGTCCAGCTTATCCAGATCGCGCAACAGCTCGTCTGCGTAAGCGGTGATTTTGATAAACCACTGTGGGATCTCTTTACGCTCAACTTTGGTGTCGCAACGCCAGCAGCAGCCGTCGATCACCTGTTCGTTGGCGAGAACGGTCTGATCGTTCGGGCACCAGTTAACGGCAGAAGTCTTCTTGTACACCAGGCCTTTTTTATACAGCTCGGTGAAGAATTTCTGTTCCCAACGGTAGTATTCCGGGGTGCAGGTCGCGATTTCACGGCTCCAGTCATAGCCAAAACCCAGCGTTTTGAGCTGGTTTTTCATGTACGCGATGTTGTCGTACGTCCACGGCGCCGGCGCGGTGTTGTTCTTCACCGCCGCGCCTTCCGCCGGCAGGCCGAAGGCGTCCCAGCCGATTGGCTGCAGCACGTTTTTGCCCAGCATATGCTGGTAGCGGGCAACCACGTCGCCGATGGTGTAGTTACGTACGTGGCCCATGTGTAGTCGGCCAGAAGGATAGGGAAGCATCGACAGGCAGTAATACTTCTCTTTGCTCTCGTCTTCGGTCACTTCAAATGTGCGCTTCTCATCCCAGTGAAGCTGTACTTTGGATTCTATCTCTTCCGGGCGGTATTGCTCTTGCATGGCAGCCAGTAGTCCTGTTTTCGATACAGCTACAAATGTAGCTTTAGAGGTGGTGTTTAGATCCGCATAGCATAGCCCAAACACGCACGTCAAAACAGGGGGTAGAACATTTGTCGCGCTAGGCGTTCATGAGGAGGTGACGCAAAATGCGACACGACTGAGGCAAATTACCGCAGTTCCTGTCACCGCCAGATCGGCCTGTAAAAATAAAGTCATATAAACCATGCAGTTAAAAAATGGCACGCCTTTTGATTAGGGAAGACAGGACTAAAGCAAAGGAGTTAATCGTGAAAAAAAATGCAGTGGTGATTCACCCTCAGGATTGCGTCGCGACGGCTATTACGGCGCTCAAGGCCGGCGAAACCGCCACAATGTTCATTGGCGAACGCGAGATAAGCGTTGTGTTACATCAGGATGTGCCATTTGGCCACAAATTCGCCATCTGCGATGTGCCTTTTCATGGCGAAGTTTATAAATATGGCGAATCCATTGGCCGCGCCACTCAGGAAATAAAAAGTGGCGACTATGTGCACGTCCACAATGTGGAAAGCGAACGCGGACGTGGTGACTGGAAATAATATAAAACAAGGGAAAATGATTATGAGCAATGAGACTTTTTTGGGTTTCCGACGCCCTGACGGCCGTTTTGGCATCCGTAATTATGTACTGATTTTACCTACCAGCGTTTGTGCGAATAAAGTTGCCCAGGATATTGCCCGGCAGGTAAAAGGTGCGACATGGGTGAATAACGATTTTGGCTGCTGCCAGGTGGCAGGCGATGCGCGTCTGACGGAAAAGACATTGATTAATGTGGCGAATAATCCCAACGTCGGCGCTATTGTGGTTGTGGGCTTAGGCTGTGAAGGCGCGGAGCCGCTGCGCATCGCAGAAGAGATTACCGCATTTGGCAAACCGACCTCCTGCATTACCATTCAGGAAGAGGGCGGCACGCTTAAATGTCAGGCCAGGGGGATTTCGCTGGCCCGCGACTATGCGCAACAACTCTCCATGCAAAAACCGCAGCAAGCACCGGTTAGCGAGCTGCTGCTGGCGATGGAGTGCGGCGGGTCAGATACGACATCGGGGCTGGCGTCTAACCCTTCCTGCGGGGTCGCCTCGGATAAGCTGATACGCTGCGGCGGAAGCTCAATTCTTTCTGAAACGACGGAATTTATTGGCGCCGAGCATGTGATGGCGAAACGCGCGGTGACGCCGGAGGTTGGTCAACAGCTCATTGATTTAGTGGTCGGCTGTGAGGCGCGAGCAAAAGCGCTGGGCGAGGATATTCGCGGGGGACAGCCGACGCCGGGCAGTATTAAAGGCGGGCTGACTACCATTGAAGAAAAATCGTTAGGTTGTATGCATAAAGCGGGTCATGCGCCGCTACAGGGCGTACTGGAATATGCCGATAGTCCAACGCATCCGGGCCTGTGGATTATGGATACCCCAGGGCAGGATATTGAATCTATTTCCGGCATGGTGGCGGGTGGAGCGCAGATCGTTATTTTTACTACCGGTCGCGGAACGCCTGCCGGTAACCCAATAGCGCCGGTAATAAAAATTACGGGTAATAAAGCAACGTGGGAAATGATGCAGGACAATATTGATATTGATGTGTCCGCCATTATGTCTGGCGAGGCTTCTATTACGCAAATGGGCGAGGAAATTTATCAGGAAATTTTACGCGTCGCGAATGGGAAAACGACTAAATCAGAAGATTTAGGTCATAACGAATTCTCTATTTATAAGATCGCGCCGACGTTCTGATACCAAATCGGGCAGCACAAGCTGTCCGGTTATCTCCTGGGAATAAGCTATGAAAATTAAAAAAACACTGGAACGTTTTCCTGGTGGTATGATGGTTGTACCGCTGATCATCGGCGCCTTGTTTAAAACTTTTGCGCCGGAGGCGCTGGAAATAGGCGGTTTTGTCATCTCTATTTCGCATGGCGCAATGGCGATTTTAGGCATGTTTTTAGTCTGTATGGGCGCGGATATCCAGTTTAAAGCCGCGCCGAAAGCGTTGAAAAAAGGCGCTGCGATCACCTTTGCGAAATTTGCCAGCGGCGTGATTATTGGCATTCTGGTCGGGAAATTTTGCGGCCCGGATGGGTTATTAGGTCTGTCGGCTTTAGCGATTATTTCGGCGATGACCAACTCGAACAGTGGGTTATATGCCGCGTTGGTGGGGGAGTACGGCGATGAAACCGACGGCGGCGCGATTGCGGTAATATCGTTGAACGATGGTCCCTTTTTCACCATGCTGGCGTTAGGATCGGCAGGCATGGTGTCGATACCCTTTATGAATCTGGTGGCGGTTATTATTCCCATTATCATTGGCATGATTTTGGGCAATCTGGATGAGGACATGCGCAAGTTTCTTAAACAGGGCAGCGTGGTAACGATTCCCTTTTTTGCCTTTGGGTTAGGATACAGTATTGATTTCGCAAGACTTATCACGGCAGGTTCTTCAGGCATTTTACTGGGACTCATGACGGTGGCGATTGGCGGATTTTTTAATATTTTCGCCGATCGTGTGACGGGAGGCAGCGGCGTGGCAGGCGCGGCGGTATCCACCACCTCTGGCAACGCCGTCGCGACGCCAGCGGCAATCGCGCTGCTCGATCCGCATTTTACCGACCTGGCGTCGACGGCGGCGGCGCAGGTGGCGGCCTCGACGATTATTACCGCTCTGTGCGCCCCCTTCCTGACCGTATGGATAAAAAAACGCTACGATCGTAAACTGAACCCAGCCGCCGCAGGCGGTTAGCGTTTCGGCGGAAAATAAATCACGACGGGCGGTCTCGCCCGTTTATAAACCAACAGGATGGTGAGTGATGAATAAGACGAAAGATATAGCCGCATCTCCTCTCTGTTTTGTCTCTCCTTATCCGCAACTGGCAAAGGCTGCCGAGGCGCTGGTCGCGCAGTTGGATTACGCCGTCACTATTCATCAAACGACGCTTAATCGTATCCTGGATGAGCTACCTTTATTAGAGTCCCGTGGGCACCAGGTACTGATTAGTCGTGGCGGCTGTGCGGAAATATTAAAAAAGCACAGTAAATTACCGGTAGTCGAAATTAAAATGTCCGGCTACGACATTCTTGATGCGCTTATCCCTTTTAAAGGACAAAAAGGCACTGTCGGTATTGTCGGCTTTTCCAGTGTGATCAAAGGATGCGCGCGCGTAGCGGAACAGTTAAATATTAACTATAAAATTTTTACCTTACAGGGAAATGATAAAGAAACGATTTCTTGCCTGAAGCGGCAATTAGCGTCCACGCCATTAGATTGCATTGTTGGCGATACCGTTTGTCAGGATTATTTTTCACCGCTGGGCTCGCAATTCCGTTTACTTGATTCCAGCCCCGCCTCAATAACCGAAGCTCTGGAAGAAGCCCGCTCATTATATCTGGCTTTTCGCAGCCAATTACTGGAGCGCCATCATCTGCAGCTGATTCTCGATCAGTTTGATAAAGCTGTTATCACGCTTGATGATACCGGCGCGTTACTGCATTACAATAAATATGCGAGCCAACTTTTTAAAATTAACGCCTCCGGTGAAATTTATGACGCATCTTTCCTGAAACAGGTATTGCACCAGGAGCGGCATACATTACGTGAGGGAAAAACCGTCAGCGCGAAAGTCGTCGATACACCGCAAGGCGCGATGGTAGTTAATCTGTATCCGGTATTTGCGGCCAGACAGTTAAGCCGGGTGGTGTTGACGATGCAAACCGTCTCCAGTTTACAGGGGGCGGAACATCATGTTCGCCGCCAGGAACTGTCTCGCCGCGGCTTGAGCGCCCGCTATCATTTCGACGATCTGCTTACCGAAAACCCGGAAATGCTGCGTCGTCTGGCGATCATTAAAAATTATGCCGGTACGGACGCGACTATCTTAATTAATGGCGAAAGCGGGACGGGAAAAGAGGTGCTGGCGCAAAGTATTCATAATGCCAGCCAACGCGTCAACGGCCTGTTTGTCGCCATTAACTGCGGCGCGATGGCCACTCAGATTCTGGAGAGCGAACTCTTTGGCTATGTCGCCGGCGCATTTACCGGCGCGTCGCCGAAAGGCAAAATAGGCCTGTTTGAATTAGCGCACCACGGTACCATTTTTCTGGATGAGATTAGCGAACTGGATAAACCGCTACAGACGCGCTTATTACGGGTATTGCAGGAGCGGCAGATTATGCGGCTGGGCTCAGACCAGATGATACCTGTTGATATTCGCGTGATTGCGGCGACCAATCAGACGTTAACGAAGCTCATTGCGGATGGGACATTTCGCGAAGATCTTTATTATCGGCTTAACGTATTAAAAGTAACCACTATCCCGCTACGCAAACGTCCGGAGGATATCAAAGCCATCGGCCTGTCGCTGCTTACTAGTTTCAGCCAGCATTATAAACGCCCGGCACTAACGTTAACCCCGGCGCTGTGGCAGGAGCTTCAGCGCTTCGCCTGGCCCGGAAACGTCAGGCAGTTAAGCAATATTATCGAACGGCTGGTGCTCTCTATTGATCACTCCCCGGCAACTCTGGATGAGGGCCGCCTCTTGCTGGACGATTTGGAAGAGGGGAGCCGACGCGAGCCAAGTACCTGCCACGACTGCCAGATGCTGGCTGGCGATTATAAAACGATTCGCCTGCGTATTTTGAGAAAATTATTAGAGGCGGAAAGGGATAATAAATCGTTAGTGGCGAAACGGTTAAATGTCGATCGTACCTCGCTGACGCGCTGGATACGCGAGTCGGCCTGACAAGAATTTACAGACTCTGTGGGCAGCCTTGCAAAGCGTAACGCAAATAACGTCTATTATTATAGGCAGTTAACGATCCAAGAGGTGAAGTGATGAACAAGGTTGCTCAATATTATCGTGAACTGGTGGCCTCATTAAGCGAGCGTTTACGCAATGGCGAGCGCGACATTGATGCGCTGGTGGAGCAGGCGCGCCAGCGCGTGATGCAAACAGGGGAGTTAACGCGAACCGAGGTGGACGAACTGACGCGCGCTGTCAGACGCGATCTGGAAGAGTTCGCCATGAGCTACGAAGAGAGCCAGGAAGATAGCGTCTTCTTGCGGGTGATTAAAGAGAGTCTCTGGCAGGAACTGGCGGATATTACCGACAAAACCCAGCTGGAATGGCGTGAAGTCTTCCAGGATTTGAATCACCACGGCGTGTATCACAGTGGCGAAGTGGTGGGGTTGGGGAATCTGGTGTGCGAGAAATGCCACTATCATCTGGCGGTTTACACGCCGGATGTGCTGCCGCTCTGCCCGAAGTGTGGGCACGATCAGTTCCAGCGCAGGCCGTTTGAGCCGTAAGGTTCATTATCGTGAGCGGACGGTTGCCGTCCGCCATGTTAAGAGTGTAGTTGGGCTTCCAGCCGGTAATAGCCATCGGCAAAGAGTGAAAACAGCGGCGTCAGGGCGGTAAATGCTTCGTTCAACCCGACTCCTGGCTGATTCCACTCGGCAAGTGAGGATAAAAACTGCGCGGCGCCTTCATCATCATTGCTAAAACCGGCATAAACAAATTCTGCGCAGGTTGGGCACCAGGCTTCAGTGTAAAAACGAATCAGCGGCGAGCCATGCCAGGAGAGCATATGAATACCGGCGTCAGAGTCGGGATCGTGGATAATGCAGGGACGAAGCAATGCTTTTCCGTTACGTACTGAAAACGTTATATGGGCTACGTCGTGCTGTAGCAGGCTGATTTCAGGTCTATTGTTACGCCAAAACATCGCTGTTCATCCCTGGATTCTTCTTTGCGCTTTATGCGTAGTATTGCAGCCGTTCCGCCAGCAAATCGACAAATCCCTGACGGTCTACATCGACCATCACCGTCGCATTCGGCTTATTCCCCGTCAGGAAATAATAATCCACCACCGTCATCCCCTGGGTATATTTCCCCTGAGTTTCCACGCCAACCCAACGCTCAACGGTGGTGAAAATCTCAGGTTTCAGCAGCCAGGCGATAGTGCAAGGGTCGTGCAGCGGCGCGCCGACAAATCCCCATTTTTCGTCTTTGTGGTATTCAAAGAAGAAGTCGAGTAGTTCAGCCACGATCGTCGAAATTGGATTGCCGATGTCGCGGAAACGCTCGATATCGGCGGCGTGAATCTGCGCCTTATGGGTGACGTCCAGCCCGGCCATCACCACCGGAATGCCTGACTGGAAGACAATTTCTGCCGCTTCCGGATCGACGTAAATATTAAATTCCGCAGCGGGCGTCCAGTTACCCAGCGCCATCGCGCCGCCCATGATCACAATGCGGGCGATTTTCGTATGCAGTTCCGGATGGCTATTCAGCAGCAGCGCCACGTTGGTCTGTGGGCCAGTGGAGACGATGGTGACCGGCTGTGCGCTCTCGCGCAGTGTTTTTGCCATCAGCTCAACGGCAGTGCCGCTTTGCGGGGCGAATGACGGCTCGGGCAGCGCCGGGCCGTCAAGACCGCTTTCGCCGTGAACGTTATCAGCGATAATCAGTTCGCGCATGAGCGGTTTCACCGCGCCGCCCGCCACAGGAATATCCGGGCGTTTGAGCAGTGTCAGCATCCGCAGCACGTTGCGCAGCGTCTTCTCCGGCGTCTGGTTGCCGGCGGAAGAGGTGATCGCTTTCACTTCCAGTTCAGGGGAGGCGAGGGCGAGAACGAGGGCGATCGCGTCATCATGACCCGGATCGCAATCAATAATAATGGGCAGTGCCATTGTGGCTCCTTGTAAGCGGTACTTTGTGACAAGGTTAACGCCCGGCTGGATACGTTTCGAGAAGCGAAGAAGTAAAGCGTGAGGTAGCGCGCACTCTGACGTGCGCGCCGGGAAGATTAGTGCAGGATTTTCGCAAGGAAGTCCTTTGCGCGATCGGAACTGGGGTTAGCGAAGAACTCCTCTTTTGGCGAATCTTCGACGATTTTACCTTCATCCATAAAGATCACCCGGTTAGCCACTTTACGGGCAAAGCCCATTTCGTGCGTCACCACCATCATGGTCATCCCTTCGTTCGCCAGCTCGACCATCACGTCCAGTACCTCGTTGATCATTTCCGGATCGAGCGCGGAAGTCGGTTCATCGAATAACATGGCAATGGGGTCCATACATAGCGCGCGGGCGATCGCCACGCGCTGCTGCTGACCGCCGGAAAGCTGCGCCGGGAACTTGTTGGCATGCGCAGACAGGCCAACGCGCTCCAGCAGCTTCAGGCCTTTATCGCGGGCGGCGGCCTTATCGCGTTTCAGCACTTTCACCTGCGCCAGCGTCAGGTTTTCGATGATCGACAGGTGGGGAAACAGCTCGAAGTGCTGGAATACCATGCCCACGCGGGAACGCAGTTTCGCCAGATCGGTTTTTTTGTCGTTCACAATAATGCCGTTAACGGTAATTTCGCCTTTTTGCACCGGTTCCAGACCGTTGACGGTCTTAATTAGCGTGGATTTACCGGAACCCGATGGCCCGCAGACTACCACCACCTCACCTTTTTTCACTTCTGTCGAACAATCGGTCAGCACCTGAAAGTGACCATACCATTTTGAAACATTTTTCAGGGTAATCATTAAACTGTCCTTTTCTTCAAATAGCTGACCAGCAACGACGCGCTCAGGCTGATAACAAAATAAACGGCGCCGGCGAACAGAATCATTTCGACCTGAGTACCGTCACGCTCGCCGATAGTCGACGCGGTGCGGAAGAAGTCCGCCAGGCTGAGTACATAAACTAAAGAGGTGTCCTGAAATAGCACGATGCCCTGCGTAAGCAACAGCGGCACCATTGCCCGAAACGCCTGCGGCAGAATAATGAGCTTCATCGACTGCCAGTGGGTCATCCCCAGCGCCAGCGCGGCGCTGGACTGCCCGCGGGAAATGCTTTGAATACCGGCGCGAATAATCTCGGAATAGTAGGCCGCTTCAAACATGGAGAATGCCACCATCGCGGAGATCAGGCGGATATCGGTTTTCGGCGATAGTCCCAGCACGTTTTGCAGAAAGCCGGGTACAATCAGATAGAACCACAGCAAGACCATGACCAACGGGATGGAACGGAAAACGTTAACATACGCTTTAGCAAACCAGGCGATAGGAGCAAAGCTTGAGAGGCGCATGACGGCCAGAATGGTTCCCCAGACTATCCCCACGACAACGGCGGTGACGGTGATCTTCAGCGTGATGACCAACCCGGCCAGCAGGTAAGGCAGTGAGGGGATAATCGAACTCCAGTCAAATTCGTACATTATTTGCTCCCCACGTTGCCCGGCAGGCGGACTTTGCGTTCAACCAGGCTCATAACCAGCATGATAACGGCGTTAATCAGCACATAGGCCAGCGTAATGGCGGTGAAGGATTCCCAGGCGTGCGCCGAGTAATCCAACAGTTTGCCTGCCTGCGCCGCCATATCCACCAGGCCGATGGTTGATGCAATAGCCGAGTTTTTCACCAGGTTCATCATCTCTGACGTCATTGGCGGCACGATAACGCGATAGGCATTCGGCAGCAGGACATAGCGATAAGCCTGCGGCAGCGTTAGCCCCATCGCCAGCGCCGCGTTCTTCTGTCCGCGAGGCAGAGACTGAATCGCGGCGCGCACCTGTTCGCAAACACGGGCGGCGGTAAACAGTCCCAGACAGATCATTGAGGAGAGGAAAAACTGAATATTGGGATCGAGTTCCGCCTTAAACCACATGCCAAGATCTTCCGGCAACAGTTCAGGCACCACCAGGTACCAGGTGAAGAATTGCACGATCAGCGGCACGTTGCGGAACAGTTCTACGTACAATGTGCCCAGTCCGGAGAGGAAACGGTTGGGAACGGTACGTAAAATGCCGAAAATAGATCCTACCAGGAAAGCGATAATCCAGGCGGTAATCGAAAGGGCTACGGTGACCTGAAAACCACTCCATAGCCAGCCGAGATAGGTGGTATTGCCGAAGGGGGCTTCCTGTAAAAAAATACCCCAGTTCCAGTCTATTGACATACATCTACTCCGAAAAAAAAGGGTAGCAGCGCTACCCTCGAAGATTGTTGCCCGGCGATCTGCGGTTTCAGGCCCGATGGGGAACGACCATCAGGCTTATAGTCTGTCCGTGCTGAGCGACAATCGAGAGGACAGGAGTCCCGTCCCATTTAGTTTTAGTTAGTTAAGCGCTTTATCATTCGGTGCTTTGAACAGGGCTTTCATCTCGTCAGACAACTCGAAATTCATGTTCAGGTTTTTCGGTGGGATCGGATTTTTAAACCACTTATCAAACCACTTTTCCGCTTCGCCGGAGGTTTGCGCCTGAGCGATGGTATCGTCCATCAGCTTTTTAAACTCAGGGTCGTTTTTACGCAGCATACAGCCGTAGGCTTCCTGGGACTGCGGTTTACCGACAATCTCCCAGTTATCCGGTTTCTTGGCTTTGGCGCGCTCGCCGGCCAGCAGCGCGTCATCCATCATAAAGGCGACGGCGCGACCGCTTTCCAGGGTGCGGAACGAGTCACCGTGGTCTTTCGCGCTAATAATACGCATCCCCATCTTTTGCTCTTCGTTAAGCTTATGCAGCAGAATTTCAGAGGTCGTCCCGGAGGTGACGACGACCGCTTTGCCTTTCAGATCCGGGAAATCTTTAATATCGCCGCCTTTTTTAGTCAGCAGTCGCGTCCCGACGACGAAAATCGTATCGGAGAAGGCGGCCTGTTTCTGGCGCTCAAGGTTGTTAGTCGTTGAACCACATTCAAAATCGAAGGTTCCGTTTTGCAACAGCGGAATACGGTTTTGCGAGGTGATCGGGATCAGCTTCACCTGCAGATCGGGCTTGTTAAGTTTCTTTTTTACCACTTCCACAATGGCGTTGGAGTAGTCCTGGGAATAGCCGACCACTTTCTGCTGGTTGTCGTAATAAGAAAAGGGCACAGAAGATTCGCGATGCCCGACGACGATCACGCCATTTTTAGCGATCTTGTCCAGGGTGCTACCAGCGGCAGGCGCGCCATCTTCTGCGTGCGCAAGGCCCGCAGACAGTCCCATGACCAGCATTGCTGTGGTTAGCTTACGTAATTGCATATCCAACTCCTTTATCATCTGCGCCGTCGACGCATTGATAGCTATTGTGATGTTGTTATTGCCTGCAACTTGCGCGTGCAGTGTTATGTGTGTTTGTTAACATTTAGTGTGGCTTGTTGTAAATATTTTGCTGCGATATTGTTTATTTTTGCGAAGTGCGCCGCACCGTTCAGAGGCAAAAATCGCAGTTTGCACAATAATGGTGCTACCGATGCTGTGTTGTGGTGCAACCTGGTTGCGCCGGTAGGGAGTGTGCAGCCTCTTGATTATATTAAGCAATTGGCGTGCCAGAATGAGATTTTGGTGGCGGTGAGAGGTTGTAGGCCTGATAAGCGTAGCGCCATCAGGCACGGTGCGATACAACTGCCGGATGGCGGCGTAACGCCTTATCCGGCCTACATTGGATAGTGCAATGTTTTATTTGCGGCGTTGACGCAGGCTCATCACCAGCGCGCCAAAGCCGAACAGTACGGTAATCAACCACACCGTCCAGTCGCCGGTTCGTGCGTACGGCGTCAGGCCGGTGGTCGGCGTGACTTTGGTAGTTAGCACCTGGCGTGTGAACTGCGGGATCATCGCCTGAATTTCGCCCTGCGGGCCAATCACCGCCGTAATACCGTTATTAGTACTGCGCAGCAACGGACGCGCCAGCTCCAGCGAACGCATCCGCGCCATCTGGAAATGTTGCCACGGGCCAATGGACTTACCAAACCAGGCGTCGTTAGAAATCGTCAGCAGATAGTCGGTGTCCGGGCGGAAGTTATCCCGCACCTGTTCGCCAAGAATAATTTCATAACAGATTGCCGCCGTCAGCTTATAGTCGTGCGCATGTAACTGCGGCTGGATATAAGGGCCGCGGCTAAAGGAGGACATGGGCAGATCGAAGAACGGCGCCAGCGGACGCAGGATAGACTCCAGCGGAACGAACTCGCCAAAGGGTACAAGGTGATTTTTATTGTAGCGATTGGGCGAGTCATAACTGTATGGATTATCCTTGCCCAACGTAATAATCGTATTGTAGGTGTCGTATCGATTCTGTTTATTGAGACGCGCATCGACAATACCGGTGATCAGCGTGCTATTTTTTTCGCGTAACATCTCGTCCAGCGAACGAAGGAAAGGCTGCTGATTGATTTCGAGATCCGGAATCGCCGACTCAGGCCAGATAATAATCTGTGATTTGCCTAACTCTGGGCGAGTTTCGTTGAGATAAATGTTTAGCGTATTCAGTAGCTGGTTTTCGTCCCACTTCAGCGACTGCGGAATATCGCCCTGCACCAGCGATACCTGGGTCGCTTTGGTAGGTTCCAGCGTAAACCACTGGATATAACGTAGCGGAAAGGGCAAAGCAAACAGAATCACGGCGACAGCCAGCGGACGCCAGTTCCGCGTCGCCAGTGCCAGCGCTAACAGGCCGCTGACCATCATCAGCAGGAAGTTGATCGCTTCGACGCCCATTACCGGCGCCAGGCCTTTTAGCGGGCCGTCGACCTGACTATAGCCAAATTGCAGCCAGGGGAAGCCGGTCAGCACCCAGCCGCGTAAAAATTCGGTGATTTGCCATATTGCAGGCGCGGCGATAGCGACGCGCAGCCAGTTGGTTTTTGGCCACAGGCGCGACAAAATCCCGGCAAACAGTCCGGTATACAGCGAGAGATAAGCTGCAAGCAGCACCACCAGAAAAACGTTAACCGGGCCCGGCATGCCGCCAAACTGCGCGATACTGACATAAACCCAGTTAATCCCGCTGCCGAAAAGTCCGAGTCCCCAGCAATAGCCGATGGCGGCAGACTGGAGCGGGCGGCGATTAAACGTTAAGGCCTGCAGCCCGATAAGCGACACTATCGCTGCGGGCCAGACGTCATACGGAGAGAAAGCCAGTGTTCCGCAGGCGCCGAATAATAACGCCAGCAGCAGGCGAATACGCTGGCGTTCAATTAACGAGGCAAATGCCATTTTTAGTCCACTATTGCTGTTATTCGTCCAGTTTTGGCTGGGGCGAGTCATCCGGGATCCTGACATGCACCTGAATAATACGACGACTATCGGCCATTGCCACTTTGAACTGGTAACCATCAATGTCAATGGTTTCGCCGCGGGCCGGTAAATGGCCGAACGCCTGCATCACCAGCCCGCCGATGGTATCGACTTCTTCATCGCTGAAGTGGGTGCCGAAAGCGTCATTGAAGTCTTCAATCGACGCCAGCGCGCGAATCGTCCAGGTATGGCGGCTAAGCTGACGGAAGTCGATATCGTCTTCTTCGTCATACTCATCTTCAATTTCACCGACAATCAGTTCGAGGATGTCTTCGATAGTCACAAGGCCGGAAACGCCGCCAAACTCATCGATAACGATGGCCATATGGTAGCGCTGGGAGCGGAATTCCTTGAGCATACGGTCAACCCGTTTGCTTTCCGGTACGACAACCGCGGTACGTAACACTTTGTCCATGCTGAAGGCTTCGGCATCGCTGCGCATAAACGGCAGCAAATCTTTGGCCATCAGAATCCCTTCAATGTGATCTTTATCTTCGCTGATCACCGGAAAACGCGAGTGGGCGGACTCGATGATAACATCGAGACATTCGTCCAGCGTCTGGTTGCGTTTCAGGGTAATCATCTGGGAGCGCGGGATCATAATATCGCGAACGCGCTGGTCGGCGATGTCCATTACGCCTTCGAGCATATCGCGCGTATCTTCATCGATAAGCTCGTTCTGCCCGGAATCACGGATCAGCGCCAGCAACTCATCACGGTTTTTAGGTTCACCGTGGAAAAGCTGGCTGAGTAGCAGGGAAAAAAATCCCTTTTTACTGTTTACTGTGTCACTACTGTGTGAATTGTCGTCGCTCATGGCGTCGTATGGGTTCTCATGTTAGTTAATACAAAGCTCGTCATGCGTATACTCAGCTGTGACGGCATGTTTTGCCTGATGACGCTACGCTTATCAGGCCTACAAAAGGCATGAATGTAGGCCGGATAAGGCGCAAGCGCCGCCATCCGGCAAGCTACTATTCTGCAATCTTCTCGGCAATGTACGGATCCTCATAGCCCATAGCAAGCATAATCTCCGTTTCGAGAGACTCCATCTCTTCCGCTTCGTCATCGTCGATATGATCGTAACCCAGCAAATGCAGGCTACCGTGTACGACCATGTGCGCCCAGTGCGCCTCCAGTGGCTTGCTCTGTTCCTGCGCTTCCTGCTCCACGACCTGACGGCAAATAATCAGATCGCCCAGTAGCGGCATTTCAATGCCGGGGGGCGCTTCAAACGGGAAGGAGAGAACATTAGTGGGTTTATCTTTCCCGCGGTACGTCAAATTAAGGTCATGGCTTTCGGCCTCATCCACCAGACGGATTGTGACTTCCGCCTCTTCCTGAAACTGCGGAATAACGCCGTCCAGCCAGCGTTGAAACTGAGCTTCATCCGGCAGGCCCGCGTGGTTTTCACAGGCCAACTGTAAATCGAGGATCACCTGGCTCATTTCTGTTCCTGCTCCTGGGCTTCACGCTTACGCTCCGCCGCCAACGCCGCTTTGCGTTTTTGTTCGGCCTCTTCCCAGGCTTCATAGGCGTTCACAATGCGGGCAACGACCGGATGGCGCACCACGTCTTCGCTGTGGAAGAAGTTAAAGCTGATTTCATCGACTTCCGCCAGCACTTCAATGGCATGACGCAAGCCGGATTTGGTGTTGCGTGGCAGGTCAATCTGCGTCACGTCGCCGGTGATCACCGCTTTCGAGTTAAAGCCGATACGCGTCAGGAACATCTTCATCTGTTCGATAGTGGTGTTCTGGCTTTCATCCAGAATGATAAAGGCGTCGTTTAATGTGCGTCCGCGCATATAGGCCAGCGGCGCGACTTCAATCACATTGCGCTCAATCAGCTTCTCGACTTTTTCAAAGCCGAGCATTTCGAACAGCGCGTCATACAGCGGACGCAGGTACGGGTCCACCTTCTGACTTAAATCGCCTGGCAGAAAGCCGAGTTTTTCGCCCGCTTCCACCGCCGGACGGGTCAGTAGAATACGGCGAATCTCCTGGCGCTCCAGGGCGTCTACCGCAGCGGCGACCGCAAGATAAGTTTTACCGGTACCCGCCGGGCCGACGCCAAAGGTAATATCATGATCGAGAATATTGGCGATGTACTGCGCCTGGTTCGGGGTACGCGGTTTAATCACGCCGCGCTTGGTTTTGATATTAATAGCTTTGCCATAGTCAGGCACGCTTTCCGCGCTCTGTTCCAGCACCCGCGCTTCTTTGATCGCCAGATGAATTTGTTCCGGTTCGATATCCTGAGTCTGGCCGCGCATCGGTGCGGTATCGACATACAGACTTCGCAAAATATCTGTCGCCGCGGTCACGCAAATCGGACGACCGGTCAGTTTAAAGTGATTGTCACGGCGGTTGATTTCAATACCGAGACGACGTTCGAGCTGTTTAATATTGTCATCAAACGGCCCGCAAAGGCTCAACAGACGGGCGTTGTCTGCGGGCTCAAGGGTAATTTCGCGAGTGTCTATATTCAAACTGTTCCTCTTGTGTCTGTATCGCCGGACGCTGAACATTTACCGGCATCTAAGGAAATTATTCACGCCATAGGGAAAAGGCGCAAGCATTGCAATGAAGATGGGGATGAAGAGAGAAAATTGCAAGGCCCGTCGGGCGACAGGCCATGACCAGGAAGCCCGACAGGCGTAGCGCCATCGGGCATTATTGCCTTTCCTGCAGGATTAAGGCTGGTAGAATCCTACGCCCAGCTCATTTTCTTTACGGGTACGGGCAATGACGGACTCCGGCGTTTCGGCGACGCGCAGACCCATTTCATCTTCGGTACGCACCACTTTTCCGCGCAGGGAGTTCGGATAGACGTCAGTAATTTCCACATCGACAAACTTACCAATCATCTCCGGCGTGCCTTCAAAGTTCACCACCCGATTGTTTTCGGTACGGCCAGACAGTTCCATAATGTTTTTACGCGACGTGCCTTCCACCAGAATGCGCTGTGTCGTGCCGAGCATACGGCGGCTCCATGCCATCGCCTGCTGATTGATACGCTCTTGCAGAATATACAGACGCTGCTTTTTCTCTTCTTCCGGTACGTCATCAACCATATCGGCAGCCGGCGTTCCCGGACGCGCAGAGAAGATAAAGCTGTAGCTCATATCAAAGTTGACGTCGGCGATAAGCTTCATGGTTTTTTCGAAATCATCGGTAGTTTCGCCTGGGAAACCGACGATAAAGTCAGAGCTTATCTGAATGTCCGGCCGCGCCGCGCGCAGTTTACGGATGATTGCTTTATATTCCAGCGCAGTGTGGGTGCGCCCCATCAGATTCAACACGCGATCGGAACCGCTCTGTACCGGCAGATGCAGGAAACTGACCAGCTCCGGCGTATCGCGGTACACCTCGATAATATCGTCGGTGAACTCAATCGGATGGCTGGTGGTAAAGCGAATACGGTCAATGCCGTCGATGGCGGCAACCAGACGCAGCAGATCGGCAAAGGTGCCGGTGGTGCCGTCGTAGTTTTCTCCGCGCCAGGCGTTAACGTTCTGGCCCAGCAGGTTGACCTCACGCACGCCCTGCGCCGCTAACTGGGCGATTTCGAACAGGATATCGTCTGAGGGACGGCTGACTTCTTCACCGCGGGTATACGGTACCACGCAGTAAGTACAATATTTATTGCAGCCTTCCATGATAGAAACGAAAGCGGTCGGGCCTTCGGCGCGCGGCTCCGGCAAACGATCGAACTTCTCGATTTCCGGGAAGCTGATATCGACCACCGGGCTGCGGTCGCCACGCACGGAGTTAATCATCTCCGGCAGGCGGTGTAAGGTTTGCGGGCCAAAAATAATGTCGACGTAATGGGCGCGTTGACGAATGTGCTCGCCTTCCTGGGAAGCCACACAGCCGCCGACGCCGATAATCAGATCGGGATTTTTCTCTTTTAACAGTCTCCAGCGACCTAATTGATGGAAGACTTTTTCCTGAGCCTTCTCGCGGATTGAGCAGGTATTCAACAGCAGCACATCCGCCTCTTCCGCCACGTCGGTCAGTTGATAGCCGTGGGTGGCGTCCAGCAGATCGGCCATCTTCGATGAATCGTACTCGTTCATCTGACAGCCCCAGGTTTTAATATGGAGTTTTTTAGTCATCGACTTGCTCTTGCGAAATAGTGGCTGAAAAGCAGGGCGCATAGTGTAATGCTTTGGCGCGGTTGTGACCAGTATGACTGACGTCAGCCCTAATGGGTAAAAAATCCTGTAAACTTGTCTAAAACGTAACAGGATGAATGACCATGACAAATCAACCAACGGAAATTGCCATTGTCGGCGGGGGAATGGTCGGCGGCGCGCTGGCGCTGGGTCTGGCGCAGCAAGGGTTTACGGTGATGGTAATAGAACATGCCGCGCCTGCGCCGTTTGTGGCTGACAGCCAGCCTGACGTGCGGATTTCGGCCATTAGCGCGGCATCCGTGGCGCTGCTCAAGGGGCTGGGCGTTTGGGAGGCGGTGCAGGGGATGCGTAGCCATCCTTATCGGCGACTGGAGACCTGGGAGTGGGAAAACGCCCATGTGGTGTTCGACGCCGCTGAACTCAAGCTGCCGCTGTTAGGCTATATGGTAGAGAACAACGTCCTGCAACAGGCGCTGTGGCAGGCGCTGGAAGCGCACCCCGGCGTGACGCTGCGCGTTCCGGCTTCACTGGCGGCATTGCACCGCCGCCACGATGGTTATGCGCTGGAACTGGCCGACGGCGAATGGGTAACGCCGAAGTTAGTGATTGGCGCCGACGGCGCGAATTCGCAGGTTCGGCAAATGGCGGGAATTGGCATTCATGCCTGGCAATATGCGCAGTCGTGTATGCTTATCACCGTCAAGTGTGAAAATGCGCCAGGCGACAGCACCTGGCAGCAGTTTACGCCAACGGGGCCGCGCGCCTTTTTGCCGCTGTTCGACGATTGGGCGTCGCTGGTGTGGTATGACGCTCCGGCACGTATTCGCCAGCTACAGAGTTTATCGATGACGCAATTGCAGGTGGAAATTAACCAGCACTTTCCGGCGCGTCTGGGGGCGGTGATGCCTGTCGCGGCGGGCGCGTTTCCGCTAACCCGTCGTCACGCGTTGCAGTATGCGCAACCGGGGCTGGCGCTGGTAGGCGACGCGGCGCATACCATTCATCCGCTGGCCGGGCAGGGCGTCAACCTGGGGTATCGGGATGTTGATGCGTTGATTGATGTGCTGGCGAGTGCCCGTAGCTATGGCGAGTCCTGGGCCAGCCATTCGGTGTTGAAACGCTATCAGACGCGGCGCATGGCAGATAATTTTATGATGCAAAGTGGAATGGATCTGTTTTATGCCGGGTTCAGCAATGAACTGCCGCCACTGCGTATTTTACGCAATATGGGGCTAATGGCGGCGCAGCGCGCAGGCGTGCTAAAACGTCAGGCGCTGAAGTATGCGTTGGGGTTGTAGTTTGTGTTATGCCGGGTGGCGGCTATACCTTACCCGGCCTGTATTCGCCCGTAGGCCTGATAAGCGTAGCGCCATCAGGCTGTCCGAATTGCCAGAAAAGCAAAAAGCTCGCCGAAGCGAGCTTTTTAAAAGTGGCTGGGGTACGAGGATTCGAACCTCGGAATGCCGGAATCAGAATCCGGTGCCTTACCGCTTGGCGATACCCCAACAAATTATTTTCGAACCGGTCGAATACCTCGACGCGTTCTGAATATGGTGGCTACGACGGGATTCGAACCTGTGACCCCATCATTATGAGTGATGTGCTCTAACCAACTGAGCTACGTAGCCAGATGATTTCTTCGATGGCTGGGGTACCTGGATTCGAACCAGGGAATGCCGGTATCAAAAACCGGTGCCTTACCGCTTGGCGATACCCCAATACCGTCGCGGTGAACCGCAAACTCGAAGAAATATGGCTGGGGTACCTGGATTCGAACCAGGGAATGCCGGTATCAAAAACCGGTGCCTTACCGCTTGGCGATACCCCATCCGTACAACGCTTATCGGTGAATGGTGCGGGAGGCGAGACTTGAACTCGCACACCTTGCGGCGCCAGAACCTAAATCTGGTGCGTCTACCAATTTCGCCACTCCCGCAAAAAAGATGGTGGCTACGACGGGATTCGAACCTGTGACCCCATCATTATGAGTGATGTGCTCTAACCAACTGAGCTACGTAGCCATCTTTTTTCGCGTTACCTTATCGGCGTTGCGGGGCGCATTATGCGTATTGAGCCTTGAAGCGTCAACCTCTTTTTCATCGAAAAACGTCGGAAAGTGTCTGTTTGGTTAGGTTGCGAACAGCGTGGCGCAATATTCGGCAATTATTGGTTATTAATCGTTTTTCCGAAAGTGGGTTGCTATAAAAAAAGAGCCCCTAGGGGCTCTTTCGTCATCGTTAATTTACTGGTACGCCGACTGATGCACGCCGACCGCGCGGCCTGACGGGTCATCCATCGTTTTGAATGCTTCATCCCACTCAATGGCTTTGGCGGAAGAACAGGCCACGGACGGGCCGCCGGGTACGCATTCCGCGGCGCTCGGCACCGGGAACAATTCTTCAAAAATTTCCCGGTACAAGTACGCCTCTTTAGACGACGGCGTGTTGTATGGAAAGCGGAAGCGGGCTGTTTCCAGTTGTTGATCGGAAATCTGTTTCGCCGCCACCTCTTTCAGCGTATCAATCCAGCTGTAGCCTACGCCGTCAGAGAACTGCTCTTTCTGACGCCACGCCACGCTTGCTGGCAGATAAGACTCGAAGCACTCGCGCAGCACGTGTTTTTCCATCTTGCCGTTGCCGCACATTTTATCCTGTGGGTTGATACGCATCGCCACGTCGAGGAATTTTTTATCCAGGAACGGTACGCGCGCTTCCACGCCCCAGGCGGACATCGCTTTGTTGGCGCGGGTGCAGTCATACATATGCAGCGCCTGTAGCTTACGGACCGTCTCTTCATGTAACTCTTTGGCGTTCGGCGCTTTATGGAAGTACAGGTAGCCGCCAAACACCTCATCAGAACCTTCGCCGGAGAGCACCATTTTGATGCCCATCGCTTTGATCTTACGCGACATCAGATACATTGGCGTTGAGGCGCGGATAGTGGTTACGTCATAGGTTTCAATGTGGTAAATCACGTCGCGAATCGCATCCAGACCCTCCTGGACGGTGAAGTGAATTTCATGATGCACGGTGCCGAGGTGGTTAGCCACTTCCTGGGCCGCCTTCAGGTCAGGCGAACCTTCCAGACCTACCGCAAAAGAGTGCAACTGTGGCCACCAGGCTTCGGAGCGCTCCTGATCTTCGACGCGACGGGCGGCGAATTTTTTGGTGATTGCCGAGATAACCGACGAGTCCAGGCCGCCGGAGAGCAGTACGCCGTAGGGCACGTCGGACATCAGGTGGCTTTTCACGGATTCTTCCAGCGCCTGACGCAGCGCGTTTTTGTCGGTGACGTTATCTTTTACCGCATCGTAATCGAACCAGTCGCGCTGATAGTACTGACGAATTTCGCCGTCTTTGCTCCACAGGTAGCTGCCCGCCGGGAACTCTTTAATGGTGCGGCAGACCGGAGTCAGCGCTTTCATTTCTGACGCTACGTAGAAGTTGCCGAATTCGTCATAGCCCATGTAGAGCGGAATAATACCGATATGGTCACGACCAATCAGATAAGCGTCTTTTTCGCTGTCATACAGGGCGAAGGCGAACATCCCCTGTAAATCGTCAAGGAAATCCGGCCCTTTTTCCTGATATAGCGCGAGAATAACTTCGCAGTCGGAGCCAGTCTGGAACGCGTAACGATCGCCATACTCCGCGCGTAACGTCTGATGGTTATAAATTTCACCGTTCACCGCCAGCACGTGAGTTTTCTTAGCGTTATACAGGGGCTGGGCGCCGGCGTTAACATCAACAATCGACAAGCGTTCATGTGCGAGAATCGCGTTATCGCAAGCGTAGATGCCGGACCAGTCCGGGCCGCGATGGCGCATCAGGCGTGACAATTCAAGGGCTTTTTTACGCAGTTCCGCTGCATCTGTTTTGATATCGAATACGCCGAAAATAGAACACATAGCCTTCTCCGTTAATCTGTTGCGTCGTACTTTTTGTGTTTGCTTGACTAAAAAATGCCGCAAAGGCGTGGAAGGCGCAAGGGGATTACGGTCTGAAAAATGAAAAACGCAATCGTCATTGTTGATTAGTGAAAAATGATTACGTATTGCGCGAATTTATTGATGAATCTTCAGTTTTATAGTGGTTTAATTGAATTATGTTTTTCCTGATGACGTTTCGCTTATCAGGCCTACAATGTTGTTCGAACCGTAGGCCTGAAAGCGGCGCGTCATCAGGCAGGGGACAGGTTTAGATAACGTCTATCTCGGCGACGGAAGGGTAAATCCAGCTTGGGCGGAACGGCATACTGTCAATATCATTGATTGTTGATACGCCTGAAAGCACCAGAATGGTCTCCAGACCGGCCTGGAACCCCGCCAGAATGTCGGTGCGCAGGTTGTCGCCGACGATAACGGTCTCTTCCGAGTGCGCCTGCATTTTGTTTAACGCCGCGCGGATGATCCACGGGCTGGGTTTGCCGACATAAAACGGCTTCCGGCCGGAAATTTTTTCAATGCCTGCGCACAGCGCGCCGCAGGCCGGATAAAAGCCGCGACCGTGGGTATCCGGGTTGGTGGCGATAAAGCGCGCGCCATTAGCGACGAAAAATGCTGCTTTATGCATCATGTCCCAGTTGTAGGAGCGGGTCTCTCCAACGATGACAAAATCAGGGTTTACATCGGTAATGGTAAAACCCGCTTTATAGAGCTCGTGAATAAGCGCGCCTTCGCCCACGACATACGCTTTTTTACCTTCCTGACGGCGCAGAAAATCGGCTGTCGCCATTGCTGACGTATAAAACACGCTGTCCGGCACGTTAACGCCAGCGGTAGCAAAACGGTTCGCCAGATCCTGGCCGGTTTGCGACGGGTAATTGGTCAGCAGCACCAGCGGCAGACCTTTTTCCAGAATCCCCGTCAGAAATTCCGCCGCACCGGGTACGGCTACGTTGTCGTGCATCAGCACGCCGTCGATATCGCAGATTACATTCTTGATGGTCATGAACTACCCAGGGAATTTGTGAATAATCCGATACTATAAGAGCGCATCAGCTTTCCAGCAAACGTTGCAGCAATGTTCCGTTGAGCATGGCGCGTTTAACTAAGGCAAATGCGCCGATAGCAGAACGGTGATCCAGCGTGGAGCGTACCACCGGCAAATTTTTGCGAAAGGCCTTTAACGCCTGCGTATTGATACAGCTTTCGATAGCGGGCAACAGGACTTTATCGGCTTCAATGATCTCGCCGGCAATGACGATTTTTTGCGGATTAAACAGGTTGATAGCAATGGCGATCGTTTTGCCCAAATGGCGGCCAACATGCTCAATGACTTCCGAGGCCAGGCTGTCGCCCCGGTTTGCCGCCTTACAGATGGTTTTAATCGTGCAGTCGTCAAGCGGAACACGGCTTTGATACCCTTGTTTAAGCAAATTCAGCACCCGTTGTTCAATCGCCGCATTGGCGGCAATGGTTTCCAGACAGCCGAAATTACCGCAGTGGCAGCGCTCGCCCAACGGCTCCACCTGAATATGCCCAATTTCGCCGACGTTGCCGTTACGGCCAATGAAGATGCGTCCGTTGGAGATAATCCCGGCACCTGTACCACGATGGACGCGCACCAGAATCGAGTCCTCGCAATCCTGACTGGCGCCGAAGTAGTGTTCCGCCAGTGCCAGGCTACGAATATCGTGACCCACGAAACAGGTAACGTGAAACCGTTTTTCCAGCGCTTCGACCAGTCCCCAGTTTTCAACCTGAATGTGCGGCATGTAACGAATCACGCCGCTTTCCGGATCGACAAGCCCTGGCAGGATCACCGAGATAGCGATCAATTCACGAATTTTACGCTGACAACTATCAATAAAGACGGCGATAGTGTTGAGCAGCGCATGTTCCAGCGTCTCCTGGGTGCGCTCCGGCAGCGGATAATGCTCCTCAGCGACCACTTTACTGCTCAGATCGTAGAGCGTTAAAGTGGTGTCATGACGCCCCAGGCGAACGCCAATGGCGTGGAAGTTACGGGTTTCCGTGACGATAGAGATAGCGCGGCGGCCTCCGGTAGAGGCCTGCTGATCGACTTCTTTGATCAGCCCGCGTTCAATGAGTTGACGCGTAATTTTCGTTACGCTGGCGGGAGCAAGCTGGCTTTGCTCGGCAATTTGTATGCGCGAGATAGGACCATGCTGGTCAATCAGGCGGTAAACGGCCGCGCTGTTAAGCTGTTTTACGAGATCAACGTTACCTATCTGAGCTTGTCCGCCTGGTGTCATATTCTCACTTACTCAAGTCAACGACCTCGTCACCATTAACGATGGTCTTGATAATTTTAAAATCGTGGGTGAACGCGGTCAGGTTGGCGACTTTACTCGGCGCAATGCTACCGAGATGCTTATCAACGCCGATAGCGCGTGCCGGATAGAGCGTTGCCATGCGCAGCACTTCATCCAGCGCGATGCCGCAATGCGCGACCAGGTTGCGTACGCCTTCAATCATGGTTAAGGACGAACCGCTCAACGTACCGTTTTCATCCACACACAGTCCATTGCGGTAGTATATTGTTTTACCTGCGAAAATGAACTGCTCAATATTGGCCCCCGCCGGTGCGGTGGCGTCTGTCACCAGACAAAGTTTGTCGCCTTTCAGGCGTTTGGCATTGCGAATGTTGGCGTAGTCGACATGCAGACCATCGGCGATAACGCCGCAATAAATATCCGCTTCGTCCAGAACAGCGCCAGCAAGGCCCGGCTCACGCCCTGTAATGTACGGCATCGCGTTAAACAGGTGAGTCGCAAAGGTAATCCCGGCGCGGAAGCCCGCTTTTGCCTCTTTTAACGTCGCGTTGGAGTGACCTGCGGAAACCACAATGCCCGCATTCGCCAGTTTAGCGATTACGTCAGCAGGCACCATTTCCGGCGCGAGAGTGACTTTGGTGATGACGTCGGCATTATCGCATAAGAAATCGACCAGCGCAGCGTCTGGTTTACGCACGAAATCAGGATTATGGGTGCCTTTTTTTACCAGATTAAGCCAGGGGCCTTCCAGGTGGAGACCCAGCGCCTGGTGCGGATGTTTTTCCAGATACTCGCGCATGACGCGAATACCCTGTTTCATCAATTCGTCGCTGGTAGTGATAAGCGTTGGCAGAAAGTTAGTACAGCCCGATTTTTCATTGGCTTTCTGCATAATTTCCAGCGTTTCAACGCTGACGGCTTCTGCGGTATCGTTAAACTGCACTCCGCCGCAGCCGTTTAGCTGCACATCAATAAAACCGGGGGAGAGAATGGCCCCATTCAATGAGCGTTGTTCTATTCCCGGCGGCAGCTCGGCCATCGGACAAACGCGGTCAATCAGGCCATTAGCGACAACAAGCGCATGGTCATCAAGAATTTCGTGACCGGTAAAGATCCGGCCCTGGGTTAAAGCATACATTCTGACCCCCGATATCAAAAATTTACCGCCCCGCATTGACTGGCGGGGCGGAGACAACATTACAGACCTTTAATATTTTCTGCTTCTAATTCATTGAAATATTTCAATGTTTTAACTTTAAGTTCCATTGTGGACGGCTCATCGCATACCACAACCGCTTTCGGATGGAGTTGCAGGCAGCTAATGGTCCACATGTGGTTGACGTTGCCTTCAACCGCCGCCTGCAGCGCCTGGGCTTTCTGATGGCCCAGCACCAGAATCATCACTTCTTCCGCATCCAGCAGCGTACCCACGCCTACCGTCAGCGCGTATTTCGGCACCTGGTTTACGTCGCCGTCAAAGAAGCGGGAGTTCGCTACGCGAGTATCATGGGTTAACGTTTTGATACGGGTACGGGAAGCCAGGGAAGACGCCGGTTCGTTAAAGGCGATGTGACCGTCGTTGCCGACGCCGCCCATAAACAGATGGATTTTACCGTAAGAACGAATTTTTTCTTCATATTGACGGCATTCTGCATCGATATCCGGTGCGTTACCGTTGAGAAGATTGATGTTTTCTGCTGGAATATCAACGTGATCGAAAAAGTTACGATGCATAAAGCTGTGGTAGCTTTCCGGGTGCTCTTTCGGCAGGCCAACATATTCGTCCATATTAAAGGTGACCACATGCTTAAAGCTGACCTCGCCCGCTTTGTGCATCTCAACCAGCGCTTTGTACGCCGTTAGCGGCGTGCCGCCGGTAGGCAGTCCAAGAACAAACGGACGATCGGTGGTCGGTTTGAACGCATTAATACGGTTAACGATATGGCGAGCGGCCCATTTGCCAACCTGTTCTGCGGTACTCAGGGGGATCAGTCTCATTCTTCACCTCAATAATCAATGTCAAAATTTGGCGGATCGTATTAAGCGTAACCTGGATATCCAGGGTTCGTGTTCAATCCGTCCTGATTTTTTGAATCATAAAATAAGTTTTCCGTGTTAGCCAGTGGATGGTGGGGGTGATTACGATATTTAGTGATTATAATCACAAAAAACACCCGTTTAATTTGCGAGGCGAATTAATTTTCCACACACTCTGCAGAAGATGATCTCACCGTTCGATTACAGAACATCACGTTTTTAACGTTTGCAGCACAATAAAAAACGGCTTCAAAGAAGCCATATCGGCGTCTCGTAGGGGGAATAAGATGAATATTTTAGGTTTTTTCCAGCGGCTGGGTAGGGCGTTGCAGCTCCCTATCGTCGTGTTGCCGGTGGCAGCGTTGTTGCTGCGATTCGGCCAACCAGATTTGCTGAATATGCCGTTTATCGCGCAAGCGGGCGGGTCTATTTTCGATAACCTGGCGCTGGTTTTCGCTATCGGCGTGGCCTCCAGTTGGTCTAAAGATAGCGCAGGCGCGGCAGCACTGGCGGGAGCCGTGGGTTACTTCGTCATGACCAAAGCGATGGTGACGATTAACCCGGAAATCAACATGGGCGTGCTGGCGGGGATTATTACCGGTCTGGTCGGCGGCGCGGTTTATAATCGCTGGTCTGGTATCAAACTGCCTGATTTTCTCAGTTTCTTCGGTGGAAAACGTTTTGTGCCGATCGCAACGGGCTTTTTCTGTCTGGTGCTGGCCGCTATTTTCGGTTACGTCTGGCCGCCGGTACAGCATGGCATCCATGCGGGCGGTGAATGGATCGTTTCCGCAGGCGCGTTGGGTTCCGGTATCTTTGGCTTCATCAACCGTCTGCTGATCCCCACCGGTCTGCATCAGGTACTGAACACCATCGCCTGGTTCCAGATTGGCGAATTCACCAATGCCGCAGGCACTGTATTCCACGGCGACATCAACCGCTTCTATGCTGGCGACGGCACGGCGGGGATGTTTATGTCCGGCTTCTTCCCGATCATGATGTTTGGTCTGCCGGGCGCCGCTCTGGCGATGTATTTCGCCGCGCCGAAAGAACGTCGTCCGATGGTGGGCGGTATGCTGCTGTCTGTCGCGATCACCGCGTTTCTGACCGGCGTAACCGAGCCGCTGGAATTCCTGTTTATGTTCCTGGCGCCGCTGCTGTACCTCCTGCACGCCATTTTGACTGGTATCAGCCTGTTCGTCGCGACGTTGCTGGGTATCCATGCGGGCTTCTCTTTCTCGGCAGGCGCGATCGACTATGTTCTGATGTATAACCTGCCTGCGGCCAGCAATAACGTCTGGATGTTGCTGGTGATGGGCGTTGTATTCTTTATCATCTACTTCCTGCTGTTCAGCGCGGTTATTCGTATGTTTAACCTGAAAACGCCGGGCCGCGAAGATAAAGTTGATGAGATGGTAACGGAAGAAGCCAACAGCAACACCGAAGAAGGGTTAACGCAACTGGCGACCAGCTATATTGCTGCGGTTGGCGGTACGGACAACCTGAAAGCGGTCGATGCGTGCATTACCCGTCTGCGCCTGACCGTGAACGACTCTGCTCGCGTCAACGATGCGGCCTGCAAACGCCTCGGCGCTTCCGGCGTGGTGAAACTGAACAAACAGACCATTCAGGTTATTGTCGGCGCGAAAGCGGAATCGATTGGCGATGAAATGAAGAAAGTGGTGGCGCGGGGGCCGGTCGCGGCAGCGTCTGCTGATGCGGCTCACGTTGCGACACCTGCTCCGGCGGCCAAACCCCAGGCGGTGCCGAATGCGGTGACTATCGCTGAACTGGTCTCTCCGATTACCGGTGAGGTAGTGGCGCTGGATCAGGTACCGGATGAAGCTTTCGCCAGCAAAGCGGTCGGCGACGGCGTGGCGGTGAAACCCACCGATAAAACCGTGGTTTCTCCGGCGGCGGGTACTATCGTGAAAATCTTCAACACTAACCACGCGTTCTGTCTGGAAACCGAAAAAGGCGCGGAGATCGTTGTCCATATGGGTATCGATACCGTCGCGCTGAACGGTCAGGGCTTCAAGCGTCTGGTAGAAGAGGGTGCGGAAGTCACGGCGGGTCAGCCGGTTCTGGAACTGGATCTGGACTTCCTGAATGCCAATGCGCGTTCCAAGATAAGCCCGGTTGTTTGCAGCAACAGCGATGACTTCAGCGCTCTGGTCATCAAAGCGGATGGTCACGTGGTAGCGGGTCAAACGCCGCTGTACGAGATCAAGAGCAAATAATCGCTTCCTGGCCGGATAAGGCGTAAGACGCCATCCGGCGATATCACAGGAAACATAAGCGGCAGAGGGAAACCTTCGCCGCTTTTTTTTACCGCAATTAGCCCCAATATTTTCTGCAAAGCCACTTTTTAAGTAACTAAAGGTTGTCAGTCTGTCCGGCTTATAAGATCATATGCCGTTATACGTTGTTTACGCTTTGAGGAATCCACGATGAGTGAGGCTGAAGCCCGCCCGACTAACTTTATTCGTCAGATTATTGATGAAGATCTGGCGAGTGGTAAACATACCACTGTCCATACCCGTTTTCCGCCGGAGCCGAATGGCTATCTGCACATCGGCCACGCGAAATCTATCTGCCTGAACTTTGGCATCGCGCAAGATTATCAGGGCCAGTGCAACCTGCGTTTCGATGACACCAACCCGGTAAAAGAAGATATCGAGTACGTTGATTCGATCAAAAACGACGTCGAGTGGTTAGGCTTTCACTGGTCTGGCGATATTCGCTACTCCTCCGATTACTTTGACCAACTGCACGCCTATGCGGTCGAGCTCATCAATAAAGGCCTGGCCTACGTTGATGAGCTGACGCCGGAGCAGATCCGCGAATACCGTGGTACGCTGACCGCGCCGGGTAAAAACAGCCCGTTCCGCGATCGCAGCGTGGAAGAAAACCTCGCGCTATTTGAAAAAATGCGTACCGGCGGTTTTGAAGAGGGTAAAGCCTGTCTGCGCGCTAAAATCGACATGGCGTCGCCGTTTATCGTGATGCGCGATCCGGTGCTGTATCGCATTAAATTCGCCGAGCATCATCAGACCGGCACGAAGTGGTGCATCTATCCGATGTACGACTTTACTCACTGCATCAGCGATGCGCTGGAAGGCATTACTCATTCTCTGTGTACGCTGGAGTTCCAGGACAACCGTCGTCTGTACGACTGGGTGCTGGACAACATCACCATTCCGGTTCACCCGCGCCAGTACGAATTCTCGCGCCTGAATCTGGAATACACCGTGATGTCCAAGCGTAAGCTGAACCTGCTGGTGACCGACAAACACGTCGAAGGTTGGGATGATCCGCGTATGCCGACTATTTCCGGTCTGCGCCGTCGCGGCTATACCGCGGCTTCTATTCGTGAGTTCTGCAAACGCATCGGCGTCACCAAGCAGGACAACACTATTGAGATGGCGTCGCTGGAATCCTGCATTCGCGAAGATCTGAACGAAAACGCGCCGCGCGCGATGGCGGTAATCGATCCGGTAAAACTGGTTATCGAAAACTACCCGCAGGGCGAGAGCGAAATGGTTACCATGCCTAACCATCCGAATAAACCGGAGATGGGCAGCCGTGAAGTGCCGTTTAGCGGTGAGATCTGGATCGATCGCGCGGATTTCCGCGAAGAAGCGAACAAACAGTACAAACGTCTGGTGATGGGCAAAGAAGTGCGTCTGCGTAATGCCTACGTCATTAAAGCGGAGCGCGTAGAGAAGGATGCCGAAGGGAATATCACCACCATCTTCTGTACCTATGATGCTGATACGCTGAGTAAAGATCCGGCTGACGGGCGTAAAGTGAAAGGCGTAATCCACTGGGTTAGCGTAGCACATGCGCTGCCGATTGAAATTCGTCTCTACGACCGTCTGTTCAGCGTGCCGAACCCGGGCGCCGCGGAGGACTTCCTGTCTGTTATCAACCCCGAATCATTAGTGATTAAGCAGGGGTATGGCGAGCCGTCGCTGAAAGCGGCGGTAGCAGGGAAAGCTTTCCAGTTTGAACGTGAAGGTTACTTCTGCCTTGACAGCCGCTATGCAACGGCCGATAAGCTGGTCTTTAACCGCACCGTGGGCCTGCGTGATACCTGGGCGAAAGCGGGCGAATAAGCACTGCGCCAACAGGCGAATGCTGTAAAAATACCTTGTCAACGCCGCGTTCTGCGGCGTTTTTTCTCTGCATTTCTAAGTCGATTCTCTTTTTTGCGAGGCGAATTAATTATTCTCTGAAAATTATTGATCTGATAAATGATTATTAATCTAAATGTTATAAGCGTCAGGTCAACAGGAGACAATTATTTTCATGCCTATGGAAAACAAGTCAATTTTCTTTCTGGCGGTCTGCTTCCCCCACCAGCAGTCGAATGTAACAGAAAGCAATTAAATATGTGCGGTTGCTCATATTATTACATACTGGTTACAGAAAGAGATTGATAATTCGCATCGCGAAAAATAGTCTATTTAACGTAGTAAATGAGGTTTCTCAGCGCTACTTTTTATTTTTATTTTTTCGCTGTTCGCTTTTGTCGGCAGCAATTTATACGTCAAAGAGGATTAACTTATGCGTACGTTTAGTGGCAAACGTAGTACGCTGGCTCTGGCTATCGCCGGTATCACAGCAATGTCGGGGTGGATCGTTGTTCCGCAGGCGCAAGCCTCCGGCTTTTTCGACGACTCCACGTTAACGGGCGGCATCTATTATTGGCAGCGTGAACGCGATCGCAAAGATGTGACCGACGGCGACAAATATAAAACTAACCTTTCTCATGCGACCTGGAACGCTAACCTGGATTTTCAGTCTGGTTACGCTGCGGATATGTTCGGTCTGGATATCGCGGCGTTTACCGCGATTGAAATGGCAGAAAACGGCGACAGCGGTCATCCAAACGAAATTGCCTTCTCGAAAAAGAATAAAGGCTACGACGAAGACTATTCCGGCGATAAGAGCGGTATCAGTCTTTATAAAGCCGCCGCGAAATTTAAATATGGCCCGGTCTGGGCGCGCGCCGGTTATATTCAGCCTACCGGTCAGACGCTGTTAGCGCCGCACTGGAGTTTTATGCCGGGTACCTATCAGGGTGCGGAAGCCGGCGCCAGTTTTGACTATGGCGATGCGGGCGCGTTAAGTTTTTCCTACATGTGGACTAACGAATATAAAGCGCCGTGGCATACCGAAATGGATAAGTTTTATCAGGCGGATAAAAAAACCAATGTAGACTATCTCCACTCCATCGGCGCGAAGTACGACTTCAAAAATGATCTGGTGCTGGAAGCGGCGTTTGGTCAGTCCGAAGGCTATGTCGATCAATATTTCGCAAAGGCCAGCTATAAATTTGATTTAGGCGGCAATCCGTTCACCACCAGTTACCAGTTCTACGGCGCGCGCGACAAAGTAGACGATCGCAGCGTGAATGACATTTACGACGGTACGGCCTGGCTGCAGGCGTTGACCTTCGGCTACAAAGTCGCGGAAGTGGTTGACCTGCGTCTGGAGGGCACCTGGGTGAAAGCGGACGGTCAGCAGGGCTATTTTCTGCAACGTATGACGCCAACCTACGCCTCTTCAAACGGTCGTCTGGATATCTGGTGGGATAACCGCTCCGACTTTAACGCTAACGGTGAAAAGGCGGTTTTCTTCGGCGCGATGTATGACCTGAAAAACTGGAATCTGCCGGGCTGGGCTGTGGGCGCGTCTTACGTTTACGCCTGGGATGCTAAACCGGCAACCTGGCAAAGTAACCCGGATGCTTACTACGACAAAAACCGCACTATCGAAGAGTCCTCATACAGTCTGGATGCGGTCTATACCCTGCAGGAGGGGCGTGCCAAAGGCACCATGTTCAAACTGCACTTCACCGAATATGACAACCACTCCAATATTCCAAGCTGGGGCGGTGGTTACGGCAACATCTTCCAGGATGAACGTGACGTGAAATTTATCGTTATTGCGCCATTCACTATTTTCTGATGTCAGATGCGGCAGGCTGCCGGTCTGCCGCGCTGTTGAGGAACGACCTATGAAAAAAATTTTACTCATCGCCAGCATGACCGCCGGTTTGACGGCCTGCGCGTCATCACCCGCGCCGGAAGAAGATAGTCGGCTGAAAGAGGCGTACAGCGCCTGTATCAATACCGCACAGGGCTCGCCTGAGAAGATAGAGGCCTGCCAAAGCGTACTGAATGTCCTTAAAAAAGAGCGCAAACATCAGCAATTTGCTAACGAAGAAAGCGTGCGGGTACTGGACTATCAGCAGTGCATTCAGGCGACGCGCACGGGTAACGATCAGGCGGTCAAGGCTGACTGCGATAAGGTCTGGCAGGAAATTCGCAGTCATAATAACGTGCAATAAAACCCTGCCTTGCCACCCACGGGCGAATGTTTTCCGCCTGTGGTTTTTTCAGGCTTTATTTTCTGCCGCGATATAGCCGCGACTCAGACGTACAAACAGCATCGCCGTCGCGGCAAGTCCACATAACGCTGCGCACATCAGCCACCAGCCGGGCGAGCTTTTATCGCCGGTTAACTTTACCAGCGCGGTAGAGATGGCCGGCGTCAGGCCGCCAAAAATTGCCGTCGCCAGGCTAAAGGCCAGCGAGAAACCAACGGTACGCACATAGACTGGCATCACTTCGGTTAACGCCGCGACCATTGCGCCGTTATACATGCCAAAAAAGAAAGAGAACCACAGCAGTACCAGCGTCATGCGGGTAAAGTCGGGCGCGGCGGTCAGCCACTGCATGACGGGCCAGGTGGTGATCAGCGCCAGCAACGTAATGCCCATTAACACGGCGCGACGGCCAATCCGGTCGGAAATCGCGCCGCCAATGGGTAACCAGATAAAATTGGACACCCCCACTAACATGGTGACGATCAAACTGTCCCGCGCGCTGAGATTAAGCACGGTTCTGCCATAGGTCGGCGTATAAACGGTGATAAAATAAAACGTTGTGGTGGTCATCGCCACCAGCAGCGTTCCGGCCGTAATAATGCGCCAGTTTTTGGCGATAGTTGCAAAAATTTCCCTAGTGTCGGGGCGATGCTTGCGTTGTAAAAACGCTTCTGTTTCTTGTAATGAACGACGTAAAACAAAAATCAGCGGAATGATCATACAGCCGATAAAGAACGGAATTCGCCAGCCCCACTCCGATATCGCGTCGTGTCCCAGCGTGATATTCAGGCTATAACCAATCAACGCGGCGACAACGATCGCAACCTGCTGACTGGCGGATTGCCAGCTGGTATAAAACCCTTTATTGCCTGGCGTTGCGATTTCGGACAGATAGACCGAGACGCCGCCTAACTCAACGCCCGCAGAAAATCCTTGTAATAACCGGCCCAACAACACCAACGCAGGCGCTGCCAGGCCGATCGTCTGGTAGCCGGGGACGAGGGCGATGAGCAACGTACCGCAGCCCATAATCGCCAGCGTCACCATCAGCCCTTTACGACGTCCGATTCTGTCAATATAGGCGCCAAGCACAATCGCGCCGACGGGGCGCATTAAAAAACCGGAGCCAAAGACGGCAAAGGTCAACATTAATGAGGCAAATTCGCTTTCCGCCGGAAAAAACGTTCTGGCGATATAGGTGGCGTAAAATCCGAACAAGAAAAAATCAAACTGTTCAAGGAAATTGCCGCTTGTCACGCGCAGTATTGCGCCGAACGTGCCGGCGCGCGATGTTGCAGGTGTGTGTTGTGCCATAGGGTTTGCTCTCCACTGTCTTTATTGTTTTATAGGTAAGATGTTGCGGGTCAGTTGCCTGTATCCCCCGCATGTTTTCCGCGTCGCTTCTCAACTGCCCATTTGAGTAAGGCCGCGCAGCGGAAAAATCCGTGGGCGAATTTTCCGTAGGGAAGGGTGAGAAAGAGCGCCATCACCACGCCTAAATGGAGCGCCAGCAGTATGCCCATTCCGCTGGTGTCTCTGCCTGCCAGCAGCGCCAGCCCGGTAAGACTGGTTAAGAACAGCAGCAGAATAAAGCCGCGATCCATGGGTTTCTGGCGCGCATCGCTATGTAACGGCGACCGCCGCAGATTGAGCCACAGTAGCCCGGCCGGGCCGATAAGCAGACCGATACCGCCCAGCGTGCCGAGCATGACCGGCAGGCTAAAGAACGGGTAGGGCGCTTCCCAACCGGCGACGTAGTGATAGCCCGTCGCCACGACCGTGGCGGCAAAACAGAGCATAAAACCGTAAAAGGTAAAGTGATGAAAGCGACGGCGCAGCAGCGTGAACGCATCGTCCGCTTCGTTACAGCCTTTGCCGTGACCGCCGTCGAGATATTTCAGCGTTAACGCATTGTGCGACGCTTCCGCAATCTCCGCCGAACGCGGTACACCCGGCGAGATCTCACGCCAGAAGCTGATTACGCCCGCCATAAGCAAACCGATTGCCAGCACAAAAACTGAGCCAAACATCCATGCCAGCAGGCTATGCGGAAAAATTTGATAGAAGTCACCGGCCAGCGGCGGATGAATCAGCGACCCTTTCAGCGCCATCGCCAGTAATAAAAAGAGCGTCAGACCGACTATCAGCGCCAGCGCGACGGTGATCCCCGCCCGACGGTATAACGCGCCAAAAGCGGCGGGCTGGGCATACTGTTGATACGTCTCCAGGCGGGCTTGCGCCATCGCTTTCGGCACGTTAATGGCAAATTCATGGGGCGGCGCGTACTGGCACGCGTGCAGGCAGGCGCCGCAGTTATGACATAAATTCGCCAGATAATGAATATCGGCTTTACCGAATTCGAGCCGCTGGGTCATCGCCGGAAATACCGCGCAAAAACCTTCGCAGTAGCGACACGCGTTACACACTTGCATGACGCGTTCGACCTCGGCTTCCGGTTCGGTAAGCACGGTGGCCTCAATGATTAATTTTTCAAGCTGTTTCATGCTGCGCCTCCTTGTGCGCCGCGCGAGCGGCTTCTATTCCCGCAATGCGGCCAAAGGTTGTGCCGATAGACATGCCTACGCCTGCGGTATACCCCTTGCCCAGAACATTTCCTGCCATCATCTCGCCGGCAACAAACAGGTTGCGGCTTGGATGACCGGCAAAATGCACCGCGGCACGTTCATTGACTTTCAGGCCCAGGTAGGTAAACGTGATGCCGGGTCGCAGCGCATAACCGTAGTAGGGCGGCGCATCAAGCGGGCGCGCCCAGTGGGTTTTCGCCGGCGTCAGGTTTTTGGTGGCGCAGTCATCAAGCAAGGTATGATCAAAATGACCGGGCTGGCAGGCCTGGTTATACTGCGTGACGGTATGGGTAAATTTTTCCGCGTCCAGCCCCAACTGGCAGGCCAGTTCAGCCAGCGTATTGGCCTGCGCGCCAGGAAAAACCGGCGGCATAAAGTGGCCAATGGCTTTGCTGTCAATAATCGAATAGCCAATTTGTCCTGGCTGTTGAGCCACCAGCCGCCCCCAAATGGCGTAACGCTTCGGCCAGAAATCTTCGCCTTCATCATAAAAACGCTCGGCGTCGCGATTCACGACAATACCCAGCGATACGCAATCCACGCGAGTACAAATACCGCCGTCGTACAGCGGCGCCCTGGCATCAATCGCTACGCAGTGCGACTGGGACGGATCGCCAATGATATCCGCGCCGGCATCCATCATAAATTTGAGTAATACGCCCTGGTTAAAACGCGTGCCGCGAATCAGGAAATTATCCGCGGGCCATTCGCCGCGGGCGTTTTCTCCCCAGGCCTCCCGCAGCCATTCACGGTTTGATTCGAAACCGCCAGCCGCTAATACGCAGGCTTTGGCGGTAATACGTTCGCTACCCGCCAGCGCCGCCACGAATTCGCCGTCATGAAGTTCAAGCGCGTGAACCGGCGTGTTATAGCGAATCTGTACGCCCAGCCGTTCGGCGCTACGGTAATAGGCATTGACGAGCGCTTTCCCGCCGCCCATAAAAAACGCATTGGTGCGCGCAACGTGGAGCGCCCCAGATAGTGGCGGTTGAAAGTTAACGCCATGTTTGCGCATCCAGTCGCGGCATTGCGAAGAGGTGCGAATGACCAGCCGCGCCAGCGCCTCGTTGGTGTTGCCGTCGGTGACTCGCCACAGATCCTGCCAGAATTCCTCTTCAGGATAGCTTTCCACCAGCACATCCTGCGGCGCATCATGCATACAGCGCAGGTTTCGTGTGTGCTGAGAATTTCCGCCGCGCCATTCTCGCGGGGCAGCCTCCAGCAGCAGAACCGATGCGCCCGCTTCCCGTGCGGTCAGGGCGGCGCATAATGCGGCATTGCCTCCGCCTATCACCAGTACATCAACCATCTTATACTCCCGTACCATTTAACTATTTGTTAAATTTGTAATTGAAATGTATACGGATAAATAAGCGGCGCGCTATCAGGTAGCGCTAAACAGGGGTTTAGTAAGCGTAAAGGGTTGCGCCTGGCCATTCACCGGCGTCGACTAACTGACGCATAACTTTGGTAAGGACTACTCTGGCGGCAAGGCCGGCGGGCGTCAGTTCATCATCCGACAGGCTGACTAAAAAATTGGGGCGGCTGAGTACCGGATTATGGACGCCGATCACGCGTAGCGCGTCGTTATCCAGATGAGAAATCGCCGCGCCGGGCTGCAACGTGGCGCCAAGACCGTCGCGCACGGCGCGCATCAACAACGCCAGGCCGTCAATTTCCGCGACGATTTCAACATTAAGCGCATGTTCCTTGCAGACAGCGTCCAGCCTGCCGCGCAGCCCATGTCCCTGGCTTGGCATAATGAGCGGAATGCCTGCCAGTTGTTCAGGTGTGATCGGGTTATCAGGAAGCGCCGCCAGCAGGGCATGGGAGCCAATCAGAAAAAGCTGTTCTTCAAGGATCGGTCTGGCGCTCCAGCGCAGGATTTTATCTTTTTGAAAGACAACGGCTAAATCAATCTGGCGGGTATTGATCATTCTTTCCAGATTACCGGACAAGCTTTCCACCACATGCAGTCGGACATCGGCATAGTTTTCCTGCATGGCATGGATAAACGGTATACCCAGTATGGAGGCGGTACTGGGGGCCATTCCTACGCTCACATGACCGGAAAGGCGCGCTTCTCTGGCGGCGAGAATCGCGTCGTCGGCATGACGCAGGGCGAGTTGCGCCTGTGAATAAAAGGCCAGCCCGGCGTTGGTTGGCGTTACGCCGCGCGAGGTGCGCTGCAGCAGACGGATGGCGAGCTCGTTTTCCAGACGGGACATCTGTTGACTCAATGCTGAAACGCCAATATCAAGATCCTGTGCGGCGCTGCCCATACTGCCGGTTTCAATAATACGCACGAAATAGCGTAACTGGCGAAGCTCCATTCCTGCTCTCCTGAGATGCGATAGCGTTTTTTACATTAAATCAACATCAAGCGGCAGGAAAGAGGAGGATATAAAAAAGCCAACCGGGCGGTTGGCTCTTCGAAAGATTTACACTTATTTAGTCGCGTCATCGTGCGCGTGCTCGTCTTCGCGGCAGTCGCCTTCAGCGCAGTGGCCGTAAAGATAGAGGCTGTGATTAGTTAAACGAATACCGTGTTTCGCCGCAATTTCACGCTGGCGCGCTTCAATAGAGTCATCACTAAATTCAATCACTTTTCCGCAGTCAAGGCAGATAAGATGGTCGTGATGATGCTGTTGCGTCAGTTCAAAAACGGATTTACCGCCTTCAAAGTTATGGCGGGTCACGATACCGGCATCGTCAAACTGGTTCAGCACACGGTATACGGTTGCCAGACCGATTTCTTCACCCATGTCGATCAGGCGTTTGTATAAATCTTCCGCACTGACGTGATGGTTATCTGGTTCCTGAAGAACTTCCAGAATTTTTAAACGAGGAAGCGTTACTTTCAGGCCAGCCTTCTTTAATGCGGTATTGTTGTCAGTCATGCGGAATCTGTCCTGTTGCTAAACGATTCACTTCATTAGAGAAGTGACAGAAATTGCACTCAAGATAATGCGTATCATTATAGGACTGCCATGCCGAAATGAAAACCGCAAGTCTCTCGCAGATGTTAATAAAACTGTGGTTTTGCCTGCAAATTCTGGCGCCACCTGATTACACCCGGACATTGTACAGGGATGGGTGCGAAAGTTACAAATTTGTAGCAATTATTTTGATTGGTCTTGTCTATTGATGCGGCGCAGATATAACGCTGCGCCGCATAAGATTAGGCGTTGAGGATGTCGCCGAGGTGCAATTCAGCCGAAACTTGCTTAACCCATTTTTCAACACGCTCGGCGGTCAGTTCAGGCTGACGGTCTTCGTCAATCGCCAGGCCGACAAAATGATCGTCGTCAGCCAGACCTTTAGAGGCTTCAAAATGATAGCCTGCGGTTGGCCAGTGACCCACAATCGTGGCGCCGCGCGGCTCAATAATGTCGCGAATCGTGCCCAGCGCATCACAGAAGTATTCCGCGTAGTCTTCCTGATCGCCACAGCCAAACAGCGCCACCAGCTTACCGTTAAAGTCAATCTCTTCGAGAGTCGGGAAGAAGTCATCCCAGTCACATTGCGCTTCGCCATAGTACCAGGTTGGGATGCCCAGCAGCAGAATGTCATACCCTTCTAGGTCTTCTTTACTGCTTTTTGCAATGTCATGCACATCGGCAACGTCTTTACCAAGCTGTTTTTGAATCATTTTTGCGATATTTTCGGTATTACCGGTGTCGCTGCCGAAAAAGATGCCAGTGATTGCCATGAGTAAAATAACCTCTTGAAACTTATTGAAATGGTGGTGGCGAATTGCCCACGGATAAGGGCAATCATAGCAGAACAGGCAGATATGCGGAAACAGCAATCACGCGGGACTGCACGCTCTGCTACACGAAATATGAAACAAAACTTATTTTCAGACTAAACCCTGGCCGCGCAGCGCCATAAGCTGCTTCATTAATATTTCTTCAATGAGCTCGCTGCGGCTAATGTTGCGCGCTTCGGCCAGCTCATTCAGCGCGTCAACCGCTTGTGCGTTGAGTTTTAATTCGACACGCTTGAGGCCACGAACTTTGTCGCGTTTTAACTGGTTGCGCTTGTTGATGCGTAACTGTTCATCGCGCGAAAGCGGATTCGTTTTAGGTCGTCCCGGGCGACGCTCGTGCGCGAACAGATCTAATGTCGTACGGTCCGTTTGTTCTTTGGCCATGATTTTGGTGACTTCGGGGGAAACAATCAGCCAGGCTTATGCCCGGATGGATAGCGCGCCATCATACATCAGCGAGGAAGCGACGCCAACGCTCGCGCGCGTAATCGCGCACAGGCGATGAGTTTTTAATCAGTTAGCGTTTATCGTGCAGATAACGGCGGATGGCGCGCAGAACCGCCTCTGGTTTTTCGGCATGTACCCAGTGGCCCGCGCCGGCGATCACATGCGCGCGCGCCAAAGGGAATTGCGCCAGCAGCGCGTCGCGGTACGCTTCGGTCACGTACGGCGAGTTACCGCCTGGAATAAACAGCGCCGGATGTTCCCAGGGCGGAATGGTTTCCCAGCCGACGATATGCGGATACTGCTCCCATAATACCGGAACATTAAAACGCCATTCGCCTTCAGCCCAGGATTTTAACAGAAACTGGATCACGCCTTCTTTGTTGAGGTGCTGGCGCATAATCCCTGCCGCCTGTTGGCGGGATGTCGCGTCGGATTCGCTGACGGCGTTAATGGCCGCGAAAATGCGATCGTGGCGGCGAACGTGATAATCCACGGGGGCGATATCAATCGCGACCAGACGATCGATGCGATCGGGCGCCAGCGCCGTCAGCGCCATTACCGCTTTTCCACCCATGGAATGACCAATAAACGTCGCTTTTTCAATCTGCTGCGCGTCAAGCGTATCCAGAAGATCCTGGGCCATTGCCGGATAATCCATGACCGGATCGCGCGGCGATAAACCATGATTGCGCATATCGACCTGAATAATGTCGTGATCGGTCACCAGATCGCGCGCCAGTACGCCGAGGTTGTCCAGGCTGCCAAACAGGCCATGAACGAGAACGATGGGGGAATTATTGTGCAGGTTTTGTGCAGATTGCGCTCGGATGTTTAATTTCATGGCAAAGTTCTTTTTTTCGCTCTGTCGGGTTAGGGTATTATGTTGACCATTCTGCCACTGGGCTGCAACCTCTAAGGTTTACTCCGAGTTTTTTTGTCAGCCGGGCTTAACGCTATCCGCTGTTGGGATTTGTTCCTATAATCCCAATGACTTGTATTCAGCAAAGACATCGCACTGGATTAAGATGAAAACGATTGAAGTTGATGATGAACTCTATAGCTATATTGCCAGCCACACCAAGCATATCGGCGAGAGCGCATCCGACATTTTACGGCGTATGTTGAAGTTTTCCGCCACGACACAGCCAACGGCTTCAGCGGTGAAGGGGACGCCTGCGGCGCAACCCGTTGCCGAAGCGAAACCGGTTAACCCGGTAAAAGACAAAGTTCGCGCGATGCGTGAGCTGTTGTTGTCTGATGAATATGCCGAGCAGAAAAAAGCGGTCAACCGCTTTATGCTGATTCTGACTACACTCTATTCACTGGATCACCACGCGTTTGCGGAGGCGACGGAGTCGTTGCATGGCCGCACGCGCGTCTATTTTGCGGCGGATGAACAAACGCTGCTGAAAAATGGGAATCAAACTAAACCTAAGCACGTTCCCGGCACGCCGTACTGGGTGATCACCAACACCAACACCGGCCGTAAATGCAGCATGATCGAACACATCATGCAGTCAATGCAATTCCCGGCGGAATTGATTGAAAAGGTTTGCGGAACAATTTAATCCTTGCATTAGAAGGACCAGGCAATGGCAATCCACAACCGCGCAGGACAACCCGCGCAACAGAGTGATTTGATTAACGTCGCCCAACTGACAGCGCAGTATTATGTACTGAAACCGGAGGCAGGGAATGCAGAACATGCCGTGAAATTTGGCACTTCCGGCCATCGCGGCAGCGCAGGTCGTCACAGTTTCAACGAACCGCATATTCTGGCGATCGCCCAGGCGATTGCTGAAGAGCGGGCGAAAAATGGCATTACCGGCCCCTGCTATGTGGGGAAAGACACCCATGCGCTCTCGGAACCGGCCTTCATTTCCGTGCTGGAAGTGCTGGCGGCAAACGGCGTAGACGTTATCGTGCAGGAAAATAATGGCTTCACGCCAACGCCTGCCGTGTCAAATGCTATCCTGGTCCATAACAAAAAAGGCGGCCCGCTGGCAGATGGTATTGTCATTACACCGTCGCACAACCCGCCGGAAGATGGCGGTATTAAATATAATCCGCCCAATGGCGGCCCGGCGGATACCAACGTCACTAAAGTGGTAGAAGATCGCGCCAATGCGCTGCTGGCGGATGGCCTGCAAGGCGTTAAGCGCATCTCTCTGGATGCGGCAATGGCCTCGGGTCACGTTAAAGCGGTAGATCTGGTACAGCCGTTTGTCGAAGGGCTGGCGGATATCGTTGATATGGCGGCGATTCAGAAAGCCGGTCTGACGCTGGGCGTTGATCCGCTGGGCGGCTCTGGTATTGAATACTGGAAACGTATCGCTGAGCATTACAAGCTTAACCTGACGTTAGTCAACGATCAGGTTGATCAAACCTTCCGCTTTATGCACCTTGATAAAGATGGCGCGATCCGCATGGATTGCTCCTCCGAATGTGCGATGGCGGGTTTGCTGGCGCTGCGTGACAAGTTTGACCTGGCCTTCGCCAACGACCCGGACTACGACCGTCATGGCATCGTGACGCCTGCAGGGCTGATGAACCCGAACCATTATCTGGCGGTCGCCATTAACTATCTGTTCCAGCATCGTCCGCTGTGGGGCAAAGACGTGGCTGTCGGTAAAACGCTGGTCTCTTCCGCGATGATTGACCGCGTGGTGAATGATTTGGGACGCAAGCTGGTAGAAGTGCCGGTTGGCTTCAAATGGTTTGTTGACGGTTTGTTCGACGGCAGCTTTGGTTTCGGCGGGGAAGAGAGCGCGGGCGCTTCGTTCCTGCGTTTCGACGGTACGCCGTGGTCTACCGATAAAGACGGGATCATCATGTGCCTGCTGGCGGCGGAAATCACCGCCGTTACCGGGAAAAACCCGCAAGAGCATTACAATGAACTGGCAGCGCGTTTTGGCGCGCCGAGCTATAACCGTCTGCAGGCGGCAGCGACCTCGGCCCAGAAAGCGGCATTGTCTAAACTGTCTCCGGAAATGGTGAGCGCCAGCACGCTGGCAGGCGACCCGATTACCGCGCGTCTTACCGCAGCGCCGGGTAATGGCGCATCGATTGGCGGCCTGAAGGTAATGACCGACAACGGCTGGTTCGCCGCGCGTCCATCCGGTACGGAAGACGCTTACAAGATCTATTGCGAAAGCTTCCTGGGGGAAGAACATCGCAAGCAGATTGAGAAAGAAGCCGTTGAAATCGTTAGCGAAGTATTGAAAAACGCCTGATGGGCGATATGGAAGAAAAAGGAGCCTTACGGCTCCTTTTTTGTATTAACGGCGCTGCGCTTATCAGGCCTGTAAACCGCCTCCAGGCCGGATAAGGCGCTTGTGATATCTGACTTATTCGCTCTGAGTCGCCAGATGTCGGCGGCAGGTGAGGGCGTCGCATTCGATACGCACCACGCAAACCGCTTTCATCATATCTTCCCGATAACTGAAGGTTTTTCCCGGATCGGTCTGGCGCATAATGACGTCCAGGCCGTGGCGCATCTCCTCGCGCGTTTGCAATATCGATGCCAGTCCGGTGGCGAAAACGCTGGTGTAGGCGTAGCTATAATCACAGGGGTCATCGGCACGTAGTAATGCATGGTCGCCGTCCATTTCAATGCATACTGCCGGGTTCTTACGTAACAGACGCATCTTTTTCCCGGTGCGTGCGCCGTGAAAATAAAATATCCAGCGTCCGTTCTGATACTCGTAGCCAAAATTTACGGGGACAACATACGGACAGAGATTGTCGTTAAACCCTATCCGACACACTTCGTGTTTACTGAGAATAGCCAGTATTTCTGCTATATCAGTGACTTCCCGTTCTGGATTACTCATTTCTATTATCTTATTCAAAGAGTGAAAATGCCCGGGCTATCGTTACCGCAGCCCGGGCGCGCCATCAGCCGTGTTTATTTTTCAATTCAAAACGCGGTGAGACCAGGCCGTATAACGTCCAGCCGAGGAAGGTCACAATTGAGCCGTACAGCATGGCTTCTTCACCGGAGGAATATAGCGCGTAGAAGCTATACATGGCGCCAACGAAGGCCACGAAGTTAGCGACTTTCGCTTTTGATGATGGCACATTCGCCATTTTCTGAATGATAACCAGCGCGGCCATCGACAGAATATACGGAATAATGTTCGTCACCACCGCCAGGTTAACCAGGACGTTAAACTGACTATTCAGCGACGGGCTAATGGTCATCAGCGACAGGCCAGTCTGAATAATCACAATAATCAGCATCCCCTGTACCGGCGCGTCGACTTTCGTTACACGAGAGAAGACTTTCGGGAAATAGCCTTCGTCAGCGGAGGATTTAAAGACCTGGGCGATAGTGAACTGCCAGCCCAGCAGCGAGCCGCAGCAGGACATTACCATCAGCGCCATGATCACTTTACCTACCGCAGGCGTGAACATCTGTGCAAACGCCAGACCAAACGGCGCCGTGGAGTTCGCCAGATCCATGTTCGGCACAATCCCGGCAATCACGTTAGTCGAAACGATATAGATGACCGCCGCGCCCAGCGTACCGCCCAGTACCGCGATGGGGACGTTCTTTTCCGGATTCTCGACCACGTCTGCGTTAGCGCAGGCGGATTCCAGTCCAAGAAATGCCCACAACGTCATGGCGATGGAAGAGCCGACCGCGCTAAAGAACGGAACATGGTGCGGGTTCCATGACGCTACGTACATGCTGGGGCTAAACCAGAACCAGCCAATGATGCACAGGCCGACAACCGGAATGATGACGCCCCAAACGGTAACGCTACTGATCTGTCCGGTAATACGCGCGCCGCCAAAGTTTGCGATGGTACAAACCCACAATACGGCGATAGTCGCCAGACCGATCTGGAGCGGCGTCAGCGCGGCGCCGAACAGTTCGGTACCATAGCCGACAGCGGAGATGGCGATAGCCACGTTGGCGATCAGCAGCGAGACGCCGTAGGTATAGTTCGCCATAAAGTTGCCGGATTTACCGAAGGCATATTCGGCGTAACCGCCCATGCCGCCGGATTTACGGCTAAACATACCGCATTTCGCAAACGCCCAGGCCAGCGCCATCGAGCCGACGGCGGTGACCAGCCAGGAGATAATGGATATCGTGCCGACTTCAGACAGTTTGGTCGGTAGCATGATGATCCCGGAGCCCATCATGTTGACCATAGTCAGAATTGTGAGCTGCACGACACCCATTTTATTGGATTTAGGTTTACTCATAATTTTTCCTCCTTCAGCAGGGAGCGCTGCGCGTCACGAGGTTTAATGACGTAGCACCAGACCTGCTTACGGCCGTCGTGTTCTTCGATATAAACGCCCTGCAGTTCAGGCGCAAAGCCCGGCAGCAGGTTGATCCCTTCTTCCAGGGCGCTGAAGTAACGCAGGACAGAACCGCCCCAGATTTCACCCGGAACTACACACAGCACTCCCGGCGGGTAAGGCAGAGCGCCTTCAGCCGCGATACGACCTTCCGCTTCCGGCAGGCGAACCAGTTCGACCTCGCCGCGCAGATAGGCATAGTTGGCCTCTTGCGGGTTCATACTGACTTTCGGGAAATGCGATTTACGGAACATCTCTTTTTGCAGCTGTTTCACGTTGTGCCGCGCATAGAGATCGTGCATCTCCTGGCAAAGCTGACGCAGGGTATAGCCGGCATAACGCGCTTCATGCTGTTTGTAGATGGACGGTAATACTTCCGCTAACGGCGCATCAGCTTCCAGCAGTTTTTCGAAACGAGCCAGCAGAGCGACAAGCTGTTGTAACTTCGCCATGTCTTCTGCCGGCGTCAGCAGGAACAGAATGGAGTTGAGGTCGCATTTTTCCGGCACAACGCCGTTCTCGCGCAGGAAGTTGGCGAGGATCGTGGCAGGAACGCCAAAGTCTTCATATTCGCCGCTCGCTGCATTAATGCCCGGTGTGGTGAGCAGCAGTTTGCAAGGGTCGACAAAGTACTGATGTTCGGCATAGCCTTCAAACGCATGCCAGTGTTCTCCCGGAACGAAGTGGAAGAAGCGCAGATCGCTGGCGATCTCTGACGTTGGGTATGACTGCCACGGCTTACCATCAATCAGTTCCGGTACGAACGGACGGATGTGGTGACAGTTTTCGAGGATCAATTTACGGGCATCGATGCCGTTAACTACGCAATCCATCCACATATTGCGACCGCTGACGCCTTCGTGCATTTTGGCGTTAACGTCCAGCGCGGCGAACAGCGGATAGAACGGGCTGGTGGAGGCGTGCATCATAAAGGCGTTGTTCATGCGCTTATGCGGAACGTAGCGCGATTGCCCTTTGATATGGCTATCTTTTTTATGGATCTGCGAGGTCTGGGAGAAACCGGCTTGTTGTTTGTGAACGGACTGCGTCACCAGAATACCCGGATCGTTTTCGTTCAGTTCCAGCAGCAGCGGCGAACAATCGGCCATCATCGGAATAAATTGTTCATAGCCGACCCAGGCGGAGTCAAACAGGATGTAGTCGCACAGATGACCAATTTTATCGACGACCTGACAGGCGTTATAAATGGTACCGTCGTAGGTGCCTAAGTACCGTCGTAGGTGCCTAACTGGATGACGGCCAGACGGAATGGACGTGCTTCGTGGGCACGCTGCGGCGCGACTTCGCTAATCAGCTCGCGCAGGTAATCTTCTTCGAAGCAGTGAGCGTCGATCCCGCCGATAAAACCATACGGTTACGCGCGGTTTCCAGATAAACTGGCGTTGCGCCCGCCTGCAATAATGCGCCGTGGTGGTTAGATTTGTGGTTGTTACGGTCAAACAGTACCAGATCGCCCGGCGTTAACAGCGCGTTGAGTACGACTTTGTTAGAGGAGGAGGTCCCGTTCAGCACAAAGTAGGTCTTATCGGCGTTAAAGACTTTCGCCGCCCTGATGCCCCGGGCAGTCAAATGCGCTGTTGCCCTGGTTGACATAATCCACCAGCGCGCGGAAAAACGGCGGACGTAACTGCGTTTCGTAGTGGCTTGCTGCGGTTTCCAACTGGCGACCATAGAAGGCAGTACGGGATTCATTATATTCGAATACACCAGAGATACGCGGCAAATACTCAGGCGGTACGCGTCCTTCGTCATGAGTCGCGACAAACACGGGAATACCGTAACCCGTTGCGTCGATTTCATCGAGTTTTCCGTGTTCAATGTCGTCGATGGATAACACGGATGCAGCCACGTCGATGAAACGACTCTCATCAACATTTACAATATTACGGTGTGTAGAAAAACAATCCGGGCAATGACGGCTAACGGCAATTTTTAATTCTGACATTTTTCATCTCTTTATTTCAGGTAATAGCAGGCCCTCAATTTCTCGCATGAGAAACTGATTCTTCCGGAAAAAATCAAAGCTATCCCGCTGATAAAAAAATCAGTAAATTAGCTTTATTTTAGATGTAATAAATCCCAACCCGTCCGGTTGCAGGAAATTCAGGATTTAAGGAGTTGAGTACTACGATATACAGGCAGAAACCGCGATAACTAAAATTGCGCTGAGTCGGAATTTCTTCTGTCAAACCACATAGTTAGCTGGCTGGGCGTAAAGGAATTACCGTACTGTCGCTTTTAACAATTCGAGTTATTTAGGCAATAGACCTGAATGACATAAGGGTCGGAAAGACCTGTATGCTGAAGTACCCGTAGCAGAAAAAATACCGGGCATTAAAGAAATGAAAGTCGAAACTATTACGGTGGGCAAACATCATAATATGCGTTGTCCGCCTTATATGGGGCATAAAACGATTATTATTTTCCATTTTGAGGTCCTTTCATTGATTTATTGAAAGCATGGATATTTTATCCAGGGAGCGCCAGCAATCTGTGAACCAGATCAACAAAAAACGATCATTTGAAAAATAATTAGTCGGCGATTATGCATATCGTGCTGTGAAATAACGGATTGTTTCTTAAATGTTAATTATATGTTTTTTATATCCTCCATAAAATATAATATCGCCGCGAAAATAATTATTCGCGACGCCGAAAATAAATGACATAAAAATTAAAAGTTATTTAAAAATAATGAATAGCTATTCACGGCATAAAGCGATAGCCAATTCCGGTTTCGATAATAAAATGGCGTGGGCGGGTGGGATCTTGTTCCAGTTTCTGGCGTAAATGTCCCATATAGATGCGCAAATAGTGGCTATGCTCCACGGCGTTAGGGCCCCAGACCTGGTTTAATAACTGCCGTTGGGTTAATACCTTGCCGGCATTATTGAGTAATACCGCCAGCAGGCGGAACTCAATCGGCGTCAGATGGATTTCTTCGTCGCCACGGTGGATCAACCGTGCGGCGAGATCGACCGTCACGCCGGAAAAGCGGACGATCGGATCGGCGCAAGGGCTGGCGGCGTGCCGTCGCAGCGCGACACGCAAACGCGCCTGCAACTCGCCAATGCCGAATGGCTTGCTCAGGTAATCATCAGCTCCGGCGTCAAGCGCGGCAATCTTATCGCTTTCTTCGCTGCGGGCGGAAAGGACAATCACCGGTATTGCGCTCCACTGACGCAGGTCGCGAATAAAATCGATTCCGTCGCCGTCCGGCAGGCCGAGATCGAGAATAATCAGATCGGGCTTTCGCGTGGCGGCTTCCAGTAAACCACGTTGTAATGTTTCAGCTTCATACACGCGCAGGCCGTCGCCTTCCAGCGCGGCGCGCAGAAAGCGGCGGATGGCCTGTTCATCTTCAACAATCAGAACGTTTGTCACATATCCTCATGAAAATCGTCAAGTTCAGGTGGCTTTCCTTGCGGCAGCGTCACACGGAAACAGGCGCCGCCCTGCGGTCGATTATAGGCGGTAAGCGTGCCGCCGTGTACCTCTACGATAGCATGGCAAATCGCCAGCCCCAGCCCCACGCCGGGGACGGCGGACTCTTTGTTGCCGCGGGCGAACTTATCGAAAATCTTCTGTTCTTGCCCCGCAGGAATACCCGGCCCATTATCCCAGACATCCAGTTGTAAACGATTGTCCTTAACCGCAGCATCAATGCCGATACTGGCCTGCGGCCCGGCGTACTTAACGGCGTTTTCCAGCAAGTTGATCAGGACACGCTCAAATAAGGGGCCATCGACATGGATAAGCGTTAACTGTTGCGGCAGCGACAATGTAATCGGATGCAATAAACCCGGCTCTAACATCTGTAACGCGCTACCGACGACCTCTTCCAGCGTCAGCCACTCTTTTTTAAGATTAAACCCGCCGGACTGAATACGCGCCATATCCAGCAAATTATTCACCAGCCGGGTGGTGTTGAGAATATGCTGGCGGATTTCACTGGCCTGACGCGCGTGGGGCGATCCTGCGCTGGCTAAATCCAGCGTCAAAATTTCCGCCTGGCCGAACAATACCGTCAGCGGCGTGCGTAAATCATGCGACAGAGCCGCCAGCAGAGCGTTGCGAATACTTTCGCGCTCGCTGGCGAGACGCGCCTGTTCTTCGCTGGCGGTCAGCGTCAGTCGTTCCAGCGCGTTGGCGACAAGCAGAGTGAATGTTTCCAGCAGGCGTTGCTGCTCCGGCACCATTAACTGACGCAAATTACCCGGTTCGACGATAGCCAGACCGTACGTTTTATCGGCGCTTTTCAGCGGCAGGATTTGATAAGGCACGCCAGGAAGGGTATCGGTGCCTGCGCCGGCAGGCTGGCCTTTATCAAAACTCCAGCGCGCAATTGCGTCGTCCCACGGCGTCATGCCTTGCTGGTGGGTGAGAGGCAGCAACTTACCGTTAGTATCAGGTAATAAAATTTGGCTGCGCGCCTGAAACGTCGAGGCGATAAACCGCTCGCTGGTCGCGGCGATATCATGTTCGCTACGCCCGACGGCCAGCGCTTTAGACATTTCATATAAATGGCGGGTACGCTGTTCCCGATAACGGGCGACGCGCGCCTGATAGCGCACCCCGGCAGTAAGATTGCCAATCACCAGACCAACCGTCAGCATCACGGCAAAGGTCAGCAAATACTGCACGTCCGAAACGGCGAGCGTACCGCGTGGTGCGATAAAAAAGAGATCGAAACTCGCCACGTTAATCACCGTCGCCACCACCGACGGCCAGCGTCCGTAAAGCAGCGCAATCACCACTACGCCCAGCAAATAGAGCATCACCAGATTGGCGGCGTCGAAGGTGACAAGCCACTGCATAGCGATAAACGTGGTTATGGCGCAAAGCGCCACGGCGACCAGACAGCCCTGAATCTGTCCACGCCATTTCTCTTTAAAAGGTCGGTTATCAGGCGTTTGCGCCAACGCGCGCGCTGGCGGCTCTTCCAGCGCGACGATTACCTGATCGAGATCCGGCGCGCGCCTGGCAAGACGGTCGGCGAAAGCGTCACGTCGCCACCAGCGTCGCGACGCCGGGCGGCCCATGACGATTTTCCCCAGATTATGCTCGCGGGCATAGCGCACGACCGCTTTCTCTTCGGCGGGATCGGACAGGGTGGCGGTTTCCGCGCCAAGCTCCTGCGCCAGGCGCAGCGCGCTTAAAATAGCCCGCCGTTGTTTTTCCGGTAAGCGGTGTAACGTTGGCGTTTCGACATAGACGGCGTGCCAGACGCTGCCGAGCCGGGAGGCCAGACGCGCCGCGGTACGCACCAGTTTTTCGCTGCCAGTGTTATGCCCGATACACAGTAAAATCGCATCGCGGGTATGCCATACTTTTTCTTCGCCCGGATGCGCGCGCCAGGCGCGCATCTGATCGTCCACGCGATCGGCTGTCCGGCGTAGCGCCAGCTCGCGGAGGGCGATCAGATTGCCCTTGCGGAAAAAATGTTCAATAGCGCGTTCCGCCTGACCGGCGATATACACTTTACCTTCGTTGAGCCGTTGGCGCAGATCGTCGGGCGGCAGATCGACCAGTACGACTTCATCAGCGGCATCAAAAAAGGGATCGGGGACGGTCTCGCGCACCTGAATCCCCGTGACGCCGCTCACCACATCATTCAGACTTTCCAGATGTTGTACGTTCACGGTGGTGAAAACGTCGATTCCCGCTTCCAGCAGCTCTTCAATATCCTGCCAGCGCTTAGGATGGCGTGAGCCAGGCGCGTTACTGTGCGCCAGCTCATCCATTAAAATCAGCGCCGGACGCCGGGCGAGGGCGGCATCCAGGTCAAATTCGCGAATTTGCCGCCCCCGGTGCGAGTGACGTTTTGGCGGCAGAATGGTCAGCCCGTCAAGTAGCGCGGCGGTCTCTTTACGGCCGTGCGTCTCTACCACGCCGATCACCACATCCAGCCCCTGCGCTCGCAGCCGCTGCGCTTGCGCCAGCATCGCCCAGGTTTTTCCGACGCCTGCGCAGGCGCCGAAGAAAATTTTTAACTTCCCCCGGTGGGGCGGGGGCGTTTGTTCCAACAAGCGATCCGGATCAGGACGCAAGGGTTCGTCGTTCATTTCGCTCTGTGTCCCTGTAGCGCATCCAGCGCCAGATTAAGCTCAACAATATTCACCACTGGTTGCCCAAGAAAGCTCGCCAGCGGCCTGTGCGTATATTCTGCAACCAGTTGCGCGACCTGTTCAACGGGAAGCTGGCGAGCCGCCGCCACGCGGGGGATTTGCCATGCCGCGGCGCCGGGCGTCAGATTATTATCCAGCCCGCTTGCCGACGCCGTCGTCAGCTCAACCGGAACCGCGGAACTCGCCTGGGGGTTAGCGGCGCGTAGCGCGGCGACGCGGGCCTGAATTTGCGCATCCAGTTCGGGATTGCTGGCGGCCAGGTTGCTTCCGCCCGACGCCAGTGGATTATAAGGCGTATCGGCGGTGGCGGAGGGCCGGCCATGAAAATAGCCCGCGGCGGTAAACGATTGTCCGATAAGCGCTGAGCCGCGTATCAGATTGTCTTTATGAATCAGCGAGCCATTAGCCTGCCAGGGAAACCACCACTGCCCCAGCGCCGTGGTCAGAAGCGGATACACGCCGCCGGTCAATAACAGCAGAAATAACATTGTCGAAAAAGCAGGACGTAAACCGATCATCATACACCTCACGCCAGATCCAGCAGGGTCAGCAGCACATCAATCACTTTGATGCCAATAAACGGCACCACCAGACCACCCAGACCATAGATCCATAAATTACGGCGCAGCATGGCCGATGCGGAAAGCGGCTTATAACTCACGCCTTTTAATGCCAGCGGGATCAGAAATATGATAATCAGGGCGTTAAAGATCACCGCGCTCAGAATGGCGGAGTTCGGCGAATGCAGCCCCATCACGTTGAGCGCGTTTAGCTGCGGATAGGTAGCGGCAAACGCGGCGGGAATAATGGCGAAATATTTCGCTACATCATTCGCGATACTGAAGGTGGTGAGCGAGCCGCGCGTCATCAGCATCTGCTTACCGATATGCACCACTTCAATCAACTTGGTCGGGTTAGAGTCCAGATCCACCATATTACCGGCTTCTTTCGCCGCCTGGGTGCCGGAGTTCATCGCCACCGCGACGTCAGCCTGCGCCAGCGCCGGGGCATCGTTAGTGCCGTCGCCGGTCATGGCGACCAGCCGTCCTTCCGCCTGATATTGACGGATCAACGCCAGCTTGGCTTCCGGCGTGGCTTCGGCAAGAAAATCGTCCACACCGGCTTCGGCGGCAATCGCTGCCGCCGTCAGGCGGTTATCGCCAGTGATCATCACCGTTTTAATGCCCATCTTTCGTAGCTGGGCGAAACGTTCTTTAATGCCGCCTTTAACGATATCCTTGAGGGCGATAACACCCAGTACGCGCGCGCCTTCCACGACCACCAGCGGCGTCGCGCCCAGACGCGCCACGTTCTCGACGTTTTGCTCGACATCGGCGGGAAAATGGCCGCCATTGCTCTCGACATGACGCCGAATCGCGTCCACCGAGCCTTTACGGATCATCCGGTTATCGATATTAATCCCGCTCATGCGGCTTTGCGCGGTAAACGGAACAAAGGTGGCATGAAGCGACTGCACATCGCGTTCACGCAGGTTAAAGCGCTGTTTGGCGAGGATCACAATGCTGCGGCCTTCCGGCGTTTCGTCGGCCAGCGAAGCGAGCTGCGCGGCGTCAGCCAGCGTGCGTTCGTCCACCCCTCGGGCGGGTATAAAATCGGACGCCTGGCGGTTGCCGAGCGTGATAGTGCCGGTTTTATCCAGCAGTAACACGTCGACATCGCCCGCGGCTTCTACGGCGCGGCCGCCGGTGACAGAGGCGAAATCGCCGCCGGACTCGCGGATCACGGGCGCGGATTCGCCGGTAATCGCACTTTCATCCACCGAGGCGCCGCCTTCGATGACCTCGCCGTCGCAGGGAATAATATCGCCCGCTTTGACCAGGACAATGTCGCCTTTCCGCAGTTCAGCGGCGGGCACGTTATCGGCCTGCGCATCATGGCGCGGGGCGCGCAGACGGCGAGCGAACGCGGTCTTTTTCACCCCTTTCAGACTGTTTGCCTGGGCTTTGCTGCGGCCTTCCGCCAGTGCTTCGGCAAAATTGGCGAACAGTACGGTGAACCATAACCACAGGCTGATCACCCCTGTAAACAAGGCGCTTCCCGCTATTTGTCCTGTTACCATAGCGAGCGTTAACAGAGTGGCTAGCACGCTGCCGGCCCAGACCACAAACATCACCGGGTTACGCCACTGGGCGCGTGGGCTTAATTTTTTTACGGCATCCGTTAGCGCCTGTACGAGTAAAACAGGTTCAAACAGCGCCAGTTGCTTGCGACTCATATCAATGTACTCCGCATCGCTCAAGGTAAAGAGAAATGTTCCGCTACCGGGCCAAGCGCCAGGGCAGGAATAAACGTCAGCGCGCCGACCAGCAGTACCGTGCCAATGAGCAGTCCAATAAATAGCGCGCCGTGGGTCGCCAGCGTTCCCTGACTGGCCGGCTGTACTTTTTTACTGACCAGCGATCCGGCGATGGCCATGACAGGAATAATCACGCCGAAACGTCCGACGAACATGCAGAACGCCAGCAAACAGTTCCAGAAAGGCGAGTTAGCGCTCAGACCTGCAAAGGCGCTACCGTTGTTGTTGGCGGCAGAGGAGACGGCATATAGCACTTCGCTAAAACCGTGCGGGCCAGGGTTCAGCATTGCGCTGCGTCCGGCATCCGTCATCATCGCCAGCGCCGAACCCAACAAGACCAGCATCGGCGTGACCAGAATCGCCAGCGCGGTCATTTTCATTTCGCGCACGTCGATTTTTTTCCCCAGATACTCCGGCGTGCGACCGATCATCAGCCCCGCGATAAACACCGCCAACAGGACAAACAGCAACATGCCGTACAGCCCTGAACCGACGCCGCCAAAGACCACTTCGCCAATTTGCATCAGCCACATCGGCACCATACCGCCCAGAGCGGTAAACGAGTCGTGCATGGCATTTACCGCCCCGCAGGACGCCGCGGTCGTGACGACGGCAAACAGGCTGCTGGCCAGCACGCCAAAGCGTGCCTCTTTACCTTCCATGTTGACGCTACTGTCCGCGCCTGCCGCCAACAGATGTGGATTTCCCTGAACTTCCGCCCACATCACTACCGCTACGCAGACCACAAAAATGAATGACATTGCCCACAGTAGGGCGCGTCCCTGACGGCGATCGCCCGCCGCTTCGCCAAAGGCGAAACAGAGCGCGGCTGGAATCAAAAATATCGCCAGCATCTGCGCCAGATTAGTGAGCGCGGTGGGATTTTCGAACGGATGCGAAGAGTTGGCGTTAAAGAAACCTCCGCCGTTGGTGCCAAGCATTTTGATCGCCTCCTGCGAAGCAACCGGCCCCATCGGCAAGAGTTGTTTAGCGCCTTCAAGAGTGGTGATGGGCTGATAAGCCGACAGGTTTTGCGGTACGCCCTGTTGGATAAAAAACAGCGCGATAATTAACGCGACAGGAAATAATATCCATAGCGTAATGCGTACCAGATCCTGCCAGGCATTACCCAGCGTGTGCACATTCTGGCGCGTAAAGGCGCGGATAAGTGCAAAAACCACCGCAATCCCGGTCGCCGCCGACAGGAAATTTTGCACCGTCAGCCCCGCCATCTGGCTAAAGTAGCTCAGCGTGCTTTCGCCGCTGTAGGCTTGCCAGTTGGTATTGGTGACAAAGCTGACGGCGGTATTCAGCGCCAGATCCCAGGACAGCCCCGGTAGCCGCTGCGGATTTAAGGGCAGCCACTCCTGCCAGAATAGCAGGCAAAACAGGATGCCCAGTCCCAGCAGATTGAGCGTCAGTAGCGCCAGTAAATACTGACGCCAGTTCATTTCGTGGTCGGTAATGCCAAGAGTCCGCCAGAGGATACGCTCAACGCCAGCCACGCCCGGCAACGGAACGGCGGCGATGAGCCTTGCCAGGCCCGAACCCAACGGTTTCGCCAGTACCAATAAAATCAGTAAAAAACTGGCGATCAGTAAAAATCCTTGCGCGGCCATCAGAACGCCTCCGCATTAATCAGGGCATAGACCAGATAACCTAAAAGTAAGAAAACCAGCACGATGCCGGTTATCACGCCTGCACTCACAGAGCACCTCCAGTGGCATTGTTTTACTCCTGAGAAAGGTAATTTTTTGGCTGCAAAGATTTCGCAAAAATTGGCGGGCGGAGTGTAAAAAAAGTATAAAAATGGCAAAGACCATTATTTAACTAATGATTAGTATTAATTTAACCTTTTTGTAACTAATTTACGCTTTGAATGTAAATCTGCTGGAAAAGCGTGAAAATAAGTGGTCGGATGAGTAGTGAAATTACACCGAAAGCGGTACTATTTTAATCAGGTAACGAGGTTCAATTTTTCGGTGCTATTCACCGATTCAATCTATACCGGGGCGGATAGCGTCGGTATAAAGGGGGGAAACGTATGGAACACTATAAAGACTATCCAGCGCATGTCATTTTTGCACGTCGTGCTTTCGCGGTGACCGCAGGCGTGCTGGCGTTGCCGGTGATGCTCTTCTGGAAAGACCGCGCGCGTTTTTATAGTTATCTGCACCGTGTCTGGTCGAAAACCAGTGATAAACCGGTATGGATGGCGCAGGCTGAAAAAGCCACCTGCGACTTTTATTAATCGCGACCAGCCTGAAAAACCGTCAGCCGCCACGCTGGCGGTTTTTTTATGCGCCAGGGTCTACACTGTTTAACGCTATTCGCCGTGACGTTTCATCTTTCAGGAGTTGTATGCCCACCCATTTAGTCTGGTTCAGGCGCGATCTGCGTTTACAGGATAACCTTGCGCTGGCCGCCGCCTGCCGCGATGCATCCGCGCGGGTGCTGGCGCTTTATATTTCCACCCCCGCCCAGTGGCAGGCCCATGATATGGCGCCGCGGCAGGCGGCATTCATCAGCGCGCAGCTCAATGCGCTACAGACGGCCCTTGCAGAGAAAGGGATTCCGCTGCTGTTTCATGAAGTGGCGGATTTTAACGCCAGTATTGAGACGGTTAAAAACGTTTGCCGGCAGCATGACGTCAGCCATCTGTTTTATAACTATCAGTATGAGTTTAACGAGCGTCAGCGTGATGCGGCGGTGGAAAAAACGCTGCCATCTGTCATCTGCGAAGGCTTTGACGATAGCGTGATTCTGGCGCCCGGCGCGGTGATGACCGGCAATCATGAAATGTATAAAGTTTTTACGCCGTTTAAAAACGCCTGGTTGAAACGGCTAAAAGAGGATATCCCGCCGTGCGTTCCGGCCCCGAAGATCCGGGTGAGCGGCGCGCTTTCTATACCCTTAACGCCAGTCTCGCTTAACTACCCGCAACAGGCGTTTGACGCCGCGCTTTTCCCGGTGGAAGAAAACGCGGTCATCGCGCAGCTACGTCATTTTTGCTCGCAGGGCGCAGACGAGTATGCGTCACGGCGCGATTTCCCTGCGGTTGACGGCACCAGTCGGCTTTCCGCCAGCCTGGCGACGGGTGGCCTGTCGCCGCGACAGTGCCTGCACCGATTACTGGCGGAGCAGCCGCAGGCGCTGGACGGCGGGCCGGGAAGCGTCTGGTTGAATGAGCTCATCTGGCGGGAATTTTACCGTCATTTAATGACCTGGTATCCGGCATTATGCAAACACCAGCCGTTTATCCGCTGGACAAAACGCGTCGCGTGGCAGGAGAACCCGCACTATTTTCAGGCATGGCAGAAAGGCGAAACCGGTTATCCCATTGTCGATGCGGCGATGCGCCAGCTTAACGCGACGGGCTGGATGCATAACCGTTTACGCATGATTACCGCCAGCTTTCTGGTAAAAGATCTGCTAATTGACTGGCGGTTGGGGGAGCGCTATTTCATGTCGCAGCTTATTGACGGCGATCTTGCCGCCAATAATGGCGGCTGGCAGTGGGCCGCTTCAACCGGTACCGATGCCGCGCCTTATTTTCGTATTTTTAATCCCACGACTCAGAGAGAGAGGTTCGATCGCGACGGCGAATTTATCCGCCAGTGGCTACCGGCATTACGCGATATACCTGGAAAAGCGATTCACGAGCCGTGGCGGTGGGCGGAAAAAGCGGGAGTCGTACTTGATTATCCTCGGCCTATTGTGGAGCACAAACAGGCGAGAATCGCAACGCTTTCCGCCTATGAGGCGGCGAGAAAAGGGGCGTGATACAGGCCCGGTAGCGCAAACTACCGGGCCTTCTGCTATCAGGATTCGACGGCCAGCGCGCGGCTTTTGAATTTGAAGGACTGATACAGCCAAATCAGCAGGACAACCCCTACGCAGGCTAACGCGCCCCAGGTGATCTGTTCAAAAACATCCACATAGGCGTTGATGGCGTAATTAACCGCGCCGCTGGCGTCGAAGGCGCTTTGCGAGGTCTGGTCAGCGATGACGCCTGCCAGATAGTTAGCTATCGCGCCGGACAGCAGCATATAAATTCCGGTTAATACGCCGGTGACGCCGGGGATATCAATGCGCGTAATTTGCGACATGGCGACCGGGTCGATAAACAGCTCGGCAAAGCCCATCACCGCCAGTCCCAGCACCATTAGCGGCATTGAAGAGTGTCCGTAAGCGGCGGACCAGCGTGCGCTCAGGGTCAGAATACAGAATCCGGCGCTCATCAGACCGAGACCCAGCGCGAATTTGCCCCAGATACGCACGGTGCGATTACCGCTTACGCTCTCTTTAACCAGCCAGGCCAGGACGACCCCACACAGCATCACGGCAAAGGCGTTCACCGACTGGAACATGGCGGTAGGAACGGAATAGCCCAGAATATCGCGGTTCACAAAGCGGTCGATATACAGGCTGATAGAACTGCCGCCCTGCTGGGCAAACGCCCAGAACAGCATACTGAACAGGGTCAGGGTGACAATCAGCCCCAGTTCTTTGCGTTGTTTGGCCGTTTGCGCCTGACGATAAATTTTTGCCAGCACGACCAGGCCGATCGCGGTCGCCACGATTAAGGCATAGACAGACCATTCTTTCCAGAACAGAACGGTAATCAGCAACGGCGCCGCTACCAGCAGAATTAACAGCCAGCCCCAGTTCGGCAGCAGGTAGTTTCTGGCGCACAACACGGCTTTATTCACGCCGGTAGTGTGGGTGAAATGACGATTTCCACACAGGAAGATCACCAGCCCCGCCAGCATACCAATGGCGGCGAGCGCAAAGCCCATCGCCCAACTGTACTCCTCTTGCACATAGCCGCAGGCGATAGGCGCCACGATCGAACCAATATTGCCCGCTGCGTAAAGCAGCGAGAACCCGCCGTCGCGGCGCGGATCTTCCGGCTGGTACAGTTCGCCCAGCAGGCAGCTAATATTCGATTTAAACAGGCCGTAGCCGCAGACAATGATCGCCAGCGACAGATAAAGGAATGTCGGCGCGATCTCACTGGCGCCCAGCACTAAATGACCTATAGCCATTAAAAATGCGCCCAGCATGACTGCCATTCGGTTGCCAAGCACCTTATCCGCCAGATAGCCGCCGAGAATTGGCGTTACGTAGACCAGCGAACAATAAGCGCTGAATAACTCATAGGCGTGGTTATCGTCGTATTTTAGCTGATTGGTGAGATAAAGAATCAGTAGGGCGCGCATACCATAAAAGCTGAAGTACTCCCAAATTTGCAGGGCGACAACGTAGTAAATAGCGCGGGGTTGAGATGCTTGTTTATTCATCGTATTTCCGGGATAGAGACGCTGCGGCAAGAACGCGGCATTCTCAGATAATGCCTTTCTTTGTGGGCTTATTAAGCCTGCCGTATCGCCGTGTTTCCTTAAAGTTACCAACATGATACAGAACTGATTTTTTCTGCAATATGCGTTCTGATTGCATAAATATACATGAAACCGATCGTGTTTTGCTAAGTAATTTGCGCCAAACCCGGGGGTGATTGTTTCTTGATGTGTCAAACAAATGTTTATCGACGAACGGCTAACGGGAGGCTATGTTAACGGAGACTGAACCCGTAACGGGAAAGTAGAACGTGGGTTAAAGGGAGCGATGATGAAAAACACCGAGCTGGAACAACTGATTAACGACAAGCTGAACAGTGCGGCAATAAGCGATTATGCGCCGAATGGTTTACAGGTCGAAGGAAAAGAGACGGTACAGAAAATCGTTACCGGCGTGACCGCAAGTCAGGCGCTGCTCGATGAGGCGGTGCGTTTGCAGGCCGATGCGGTCATTGTTCATCATGGTTACTTCTGGAAAGGCGAGTCTCCGGTTATTCGCGGCATGAAACGCCGTCGCTTAAAAACGTTACTGGCAAATGATATTAACCTTTACGGTTGGCATCTGCCGCTGGATGCGCACCCTGAGCTGGGCAACAATGCGCAGTTGGCGGCGCTATTGGGCATTACCGTGAAAGGAGAAATTGAGCCGCTGGTGCCGTGGGGAGAGCTCTCAATGCCGGTGCCGGGGCTGGAACTGGCCTCATGGATTGAAGCGCGTCTGGGGCGTAAACCGCTATGGTGCGGCGATACCGGGCCAGAGAATGTGCAGCGTGTCGCCTGGTGTACCGGCGGCGGACAAAGTTTTATTGATAGCGCCGCCCGCTTCGGCGTGGATGCTTTTATTACCGGCGAGGTGTCTGAACAGACCATTCATTCCGCACGCGAACAGGGGCTGCATTTTTATGCCGCCGGGCACCATGCCACTGAACGCGGCGGTATTCGCGCCCTGAGCGAATGGTTGAACGAAAACACGGCGTTGGATGTGACGTTTATTGATATCCCTAACCCGGCATAACTGAGAGGTAATAAAGTGCAGCGAGCGCGTTGTTATCTGTTAGGCGAAACGGCGGTCGTCCTGGAACTTGAACCGCCGATTACGCTGGCGAGCCAGAAACGCATCTGGCGTCTGACGCAGCGTCTGGTCGATATGCCGAACGTGGTGGAAGCCATTCCCGGGATGAACAATATCACCGTGATCTTGCGGGAACCGCAAACTCTGGCGCTGGATGCGATTGAGCGTCTGCAGCGCTGGTGGGAAGAGAGCGAGGCGCTGGAACCGGACTCGCGTTCGGTTGAGATCCCGGTGATCTATGGCGGCGCAGGCGGGCCGGATCTGGCGGCGGTGGCACGGCACAGCGGTTTGAGTGAAAAGCAGGTCGTGGAGCTACATGCCTCCGTTGAGTATGTCGTCTGGTTTTTAGGCTTTCAGCCCGGCTTTCCCTATCTTGGGAATTTACCAGAACCGCTCCATATGCCCAGACGCGCAGAGCCGCGCCTGCAGGTTCCGGCCGGTTCTGTCGGCATCGGCGGCGCGCAGACGGGGATTTATCCATTATCCACGCCGGGCGGCTGGCAGCTGATCGGCCTCACGCCGTTGAAGTTATTCGATCCGATGCGGGAGACCCCGGTTCTGCTACGCCCTGGCGATAGCGTACGCTTTGTGCCGCAAAAGGAGGGAATATGCTGAATATTATTCGCGCGGGGATTTACACCTCCGTGCAGGATAGCGGGCGTCACGGCTTTCGTCAGTCGGGGCTGAGTCACTGCGGTGCGCTGGATAAACCCGCCTTTCAGACCGCTAATCTCCTGGTCGGGAACGATGCGAATGCCCCGGCGCTGGAAATCACTCTCGGTCAACTGGTTGTCGAATTTGAAAATGAGACCTGGTTCGCTCTTACCGGCGCAGGCTGCGAGGCGCAGTTGGATGATCAACCGGTCTGGACCGGCTGGCGATTGCCGGTAAAAGCGGGTCAGCGTCTTACGCTGCATCGACCGCTTCACGGGATGCGTAGCTATCTGGCGGTGGCGGGCGGTATTGCTGTGCCGGAGGTGATGGGATCGTGTAGTACCGATCTGAAGTCCGGCATCGGTGGGCTGGAAGGACGGCTGCTAAAAGATGGCGATCGGCTGGCGACGGGTAAACCATCGCGACAGCTTAGCGGGCCGCAGGGCGTGAAGCAGTTACTGTGGGGGAATCGCATCCGTGCGCTACCGGGGCCGGAATACCGTGAGTTCGATCGCGCCTCGCAAGAAGCGTTCTGGCGTTCGCCGTGGCAGCTCAGTCCGCAAAGTAATCGCATGGGCTATCGTTTGCAGGGACAATCGTTAACGCGGACAACGGATCGCGAACTGCTGTCGCACGGTTTGCTGCCCGGTGTCGTGCAGGTGCCTTACAACGGCCAACCTATTGTGTTAATGAATGATGCCCAGACAACTGGCGGCTATCCGCGCATTGCCTGCATCATCGAGGCAGATATGTACCATCTGGCGCAGATCCCGCTAGAACAACCGATCCATTTTGTGCAATGTTCGCTGGAGGAGGCGCTCAACGCGCGCCGCGAGCGTCGGCGCTATCTGGAACAGCTTACCTGGCGACTTCAGCATGAACATTGATTTAAATGCGGATTTGGGCGAAGGTTGCGCCAGCGACAGCGAATTATTAACGCTGGTCTCCTCCGCTAATATCGCCTGTGGTTTTCACGCCGGTGATGCGCAAACCATGCTGACCTGCGTGCGCGAGGCGCTGAAAAACGGCGTGGCGATCGGCGCGCATCCCAGCTTTCCGGATCGGGATAATTTTGGGCGGACGGCGATGGTTTTGCCGCCGGAAACGGTATACGCCCAGACGCTGTACCAAATCGGCGCGCTGGGGGCGATTGTCCAGGCGCAAGGCGGCGTGATGCGCCATGTCAAACCGCACGGTATGCTCTATAACCAGGCGGCGAAAGATCCCCATCTGGCACAGGCGATTGCGAAAGCGGTACACGACTATGATCCGTCACTGATACTGGTTGGACTGGCGGGAAGTGAGCTGATCCGGGCCGGTGAACGCCATCGCCTGGTGACGCGGCAGGAGGTGTTTGCCGATCGCGGCTATCAGGCCGACGGTAGCCTGGTGCCGCGCATGCAACCTGGCGCGCTGATTCACGACGAAGAGCAGGCGCTGGCGCAAACGCTGGATATGGTACAAGCCGGGAGAGTGAAAAGCGTTACTGGCGTGTGGACGACTGTCACGGCGCAAACGGTGTGCATTCATGGCGACGGCGAGTATGCGCTTGCATTCGCACGCAGGCTACGCGCCGCGTTCAATGCGCGTAATGTACACGTTATTGCCTGAGAGCCCGACGATTGAAGCTATTATATTACGGCTGCTAAAAATTATCGTGTTCTGTTCTCTTAATGTCAGGAAGAGGGATTTATTCAATACTATATAAATCCCCTTATAATATATTATTTTAAAAATAACCAAGTGATGCTGTAATAGCCAGTATGATGAGCTTATTGCTGTTAGCAGCAGAGTTTTTGAAAATCACTATGATATTGTTAGCTATCGCCATCTAATCAAACCTCCGGGGCGGGTAAACTACCTGACTCTCTATTACCCCTTTCTGATTGATTTACCTCACGATAGCCTCATTTTTAGCATTTATATTCCTCGTCATGACAACTTATCAGGAGATTGAAGCCAGATTGATTCGCTGTTTCACTATCACGTCATGGATAGCGTGCCAGATTGCCAGCTATATGGATTTTAAGCTGTTTACGCATAGCAACTTTTTTAGCGAAAATTAAACTCATCTGATCAGTGATTTTTTAGTATATTACTCATTTTGTTATGATGGATTTGTTTTGTGAAAAGAAAATATCTTACGCAAGAAGAGATTGAAAAACTGCTGTCAGCGACCGACAGAATGCCCTTCCCGGAAAGAAACCGCTGCTTAATCCTGATGGCGTTTATTCACGGCTTCCGGGCCAGTGAGCTGCTGGGGCTGCGCTTGTCGGATATTGATCTTGCAGGAAGACAGCTTTATATCCGGCGCCTCAAAAATGGCTTTTCAACGTGTCACCCCCTCCTTCCCGATGAGTATAACGTACTGAAAAGCTGGCTCAGGGCCAGGAAGTATCTTGAGAAAGGGGCTGACGGAGACTGGCTGTTCCTGTCGCTACGACGGCATCCGCTCAGCAGGCAACAATTTTTTTACATACTTCGTGAGGCAGGGCGGTTGGCCGAATTAACGATAGCGCCACATCCTCATATGCTGCGACATGCCTGCGGCTACGCCCTTGCTGATAAAGGGATTGATACACGACTCATACAGGACTATCTGGGGCACAGGAATATCCAGCACACCGTAAGATACACCGCAAGTAACGCCGGGCGTTTTCATGGAATATGGCGAAAAAAACGTCGAGTATAACCGTACGTTCTGATTCATATTGTTAAATCACAGAGAAGTCTGTTCAGGGAAAGCTGATTTACATAATCAACATATAAATCAATAGATTACTGTATTTTCTATTTGTCATTTTGTACTCCGCACAGGGCAGAATTACCCTACGGCAGGAGCATGTACTACCAGGGGGACTGACGGCCTGTGCAGCCGAAAAGCAGAACCGGACAGGGTGTCAGAGAGCAGTGTTTAGATGGGGCCAGACGTCATTTTTCATACAGACATGGAATGGCTCCCGGTCCACGAAAGGGTGCGGACATGTTGTTTCCACAACACGAAGCTGCCGTTGCTGGCGCAGTGCCGGGTCGGCAATGGCCAGAGGAGAACAATCTGATGACGCAAGAATATGCGGAAATGTCCACCGGAAGGGGGGGGACCAGTAAGTGCCGGTACAGTATGGGCGCAAAAATATTTTTGCTCCTGCTGGCGGTCTCCACCGTCGCAGCGTTGTTCAGCCTGTACCAGGTTCTGACGTACTGATATGCAGACGTTAACCAGAGTACTGCCGCCTCTCCGGCTGATTATGTTTTGTCAGTCAGGCGAAAATCCTACGCAGTTTCCGGATACCGGCGGCCTTTGCGTGGAGGACTGCGTTCGTCTCAGGACACCAGAAGGGCTGCTGGATCGGTTGCGTCGGTGGCCCGGCGCGATGGTGATATCCGCCGGACGGCCATCAACCCAGCTTCTGCTGTGGCAACAGGTTTTTCTGCGTTATCCGCGGACAGTGGTTTTTTGCAGCAGTAACGCGTTTTTACCGGTTGACGTCAGCGTGGAAGGTTACTTCCGCCATCTGAGGCTGATTAAACGCGCCATGTCGGTAAGGGTTCTGGCCAGAATGGCTGAGCTTGCCATATGGTCATCACTACAGACATCGCCTTACGAGGAGGAGATGAAAAGCGCGTTGAGCGTGCCGGAGCTGGTGATGGAGATAAACAGCCGCACGCTGGTCAGGTTACTGTCAGAGCGTCTGCCAAAACAGGGACGGCGGGTGCTGGGATTACTGTTGTCAGGCTGTAGCCCGGAAATGACGGCCCGTATGCTGGGAACCGGCGTGAGGCAGGTCTGGCTCGCGGAGCAGACGCTGAAACAACGCTGGGATATCCCGACAGGAGTACCGCTATCTGATGCGGTAAGAATAAGGATACCGGACGTCGGTCCGGACATCAGTCAACAGAGTGGGTTGGTAAAAACTGGGGCCGGTAACGCACCGGATTTATGCTGACAGCATATTTACATCATGCCGCGCGGTATTCAGACCCATAATGTTGCGTTCTGAATGAGTTATCTTCACAAAATAAATATGGCAATCATCGTTGTCCGGAAATACCGCATAACGTGTAACATTAATGAATCTGTAATCAGTGCGAGGGTTTACGCGCTGTGGCGGTAGCGTGGAATTATCTGGATGCGTTGAGTAAATTTCACTTTACTCTTCTGATATAAATGAAAATGGTTCTGGATAAACTATCTAATATTATCTGTGTCTGCGAACAGAGTGACAAAAATAATGCAACGTAAAAAGATACTAATTGTAGGTGCGGGCCTTTCAGGCGCAGTAATAGCACGCCAGTTAGCCGAGCAGGGACATGTAGTCAATATTATTGATCAACGTTCGCATATCGGTAGTAACGCTTATGATGCCCGAGATGAGCACACGGGTATTATGGTGTACGTTTATGGTCCTCATATTTTTCATACTGATAATGAAACTGTATGGAATTATGTAAATAAATACGCTGAGATGATGCCTTATATCAATAAGGTTAAGGCCACAGTAAATGGTCAGGTATTTTCTCTACCTATCAATCTTCATACCATCAATCAATTTTTTGGTGTCGCCTGCTCACCTGATGACGCCAGGAAATTACTGCTTCAAAAATGTGATAGCACCATTCTGGAACCACAAAATTTTGAGCAACAGGCCTTGCGTTTCATTGGTAAAGAGTTATATGAAGCCTTTTTTAAAGGTTATACCATTAAACAATGGGGGCTTCATCCTTCCGCGTTACCCGCTTCTGTATTGAAACGTATCCCTGTTCGTTTTAATTATGATGATAACTATTTCAATCATAAGTTTCAGGGAATACCAAAATTTGGTTATACACAAATGGTCAAGTCCATTGTCGAACACGAAAATATCGCTGTTGAACTATGTCGCTCCTTCACTCAAGAAATGCGGACAAATTATGATCATGTTTTTTTCAGTGGCGCGCTGGATGCCTTTTACTCCTGTCAATATGGCCGACTGGAATATCGTACATTAGACTTTAAAAAAATAATTTGCCAGAGTGATTATCAAGGATGCGCAGTAATGAATTATTGTTCAATAGATACTCCTTATACTCGGATTACTGAGCACAAATATTTTTCTCCGTGGGAGAGACATGAAGCTTCAATATGTTATCAAGAATATAGTCGGGAATGTGAAGCTGGTGATATACCCTACTATCCTGTTCGCAGGGCAGATAAAATGGATTTACTGAATAAATATCTGTCGCGGGCTAAAAAAGAAAAAATATTACTTTCATTGGTCGTCTTGGCACTTATCGTTATCTCGATATGGACATCACGATAGCTGAAGCATTACAGACGGCGGACGTATACTTAACGTCGCTATATGAACAAAAAGAAATGCCAGCTTTTACAGTTACCGTTTGATGAAGTGTACAGCGCTAATCGTAACTTTTAATCGTCTTGAAAAATTAAAAAAAAGTGTGCGAGAGACTGTTAAGGCGGGTTTTTCCTCTATTGTTATCGTTAATAATGGCTCAAGCGACGGTACCAGGGAATGGCTTTCTTCATTAAGTGAACCTGGCATCACGATACTTAATCTTAAAGATAATCTTGGTGGTGCTGGCGGATTTAAAGTAGGTAGTCAATATATATGCTCATATAGTAATGCCGATTGGGTATTTTTTTATGATGATGATGCTTACCCGGAAATTAATATTTTAAAGCATTTCTCGTTATTAGATACATCAAGTTACCGTATATTTGCGTCGCGAGTTCAGGACACCTATGGGCGGTCTTGTCGGATGAATTTGCCTTTCATTAGGGTCCCATCTACGGTGTTTGAGACTATTTATTATGCGATGCGCCCAGAGAGGTTTTCTCCAGTAAGAACTCAGGTTACTGATGTTCAAACTGTGTCATTCGTTGGTATGATTATTGATCGAAAGGTATTGAATAACCATCTTAACGATATCTATGATGAACTTTTCCTTTATTATGATGATTTTTTCTTTGGTTATAAGCTAGTATTGTCCGGGCAGAAAATTCGTTACTCCCCAGAAATTAAATTTATTCATGATATCTCTATTCATGGAAGGTGTATCTGCCCCGAATGGAAAGTATATTATCTTTGTAGAAATTTGTTGCTGCTGAGAAAACTTTTACCCGTTCCCAGGATATTCAGTGTTCTTTCTATAGTATTACGCCTCTCTAAATATCTCGCCATATTACCATGGCAGCGTAAGAAATTTCGTTATCTATATTTTATCTGGCAGGGAATACTTCATGGACTTAAAGGTATTAGTGGGAAATATCATTAGCAGGACGAAGAGATGAAAAGGTTATGTTATTTTGTGAATTCAGACTGGTACTTTGATTTACACTGGACAGAACGTGCGATAGCGGCAAGGGATGCGGGTTATGAAATTCATATCATAAGTCATTTTATTGGTGAAGAGATTATAAAAAAATTCAAAACGCTTGGTTTTATTTGTCACAATGTGTCTCTTGTTGCTCAGTCATTTAATATGTTTGTTTTTTTTAGAGCATTCCTTAACGCTCGGAAAATTATTAAGGAGATTAATCCTGACTTATTGCATTGTATTACGCTCAAACCTTGCCTGATTGGTGGAGTTAGCGCCAGAAGAAGTAATAGTCCAGTTGTTATCAGCTTTGTCGGACTTGGTCGAATCTTTTTATATAATACCGTGCCAATGAGAATATTGCGTGCGTTAACCGTTTTGGTTTACAAATATATTGCCGGTAATAAGCGTGGTGTTTTTATTTTTGAACATGATAAAGATCGACGAAAAATATCGCGTTTAGTAGGTATTGATTATCATAAAACTATCGTTATCGAAGGTGCTGGAATTAACCCGGATATTTATAAATTCTCTATAGAGAAAAAACATGAGATACCGATAGTCCTTTTTGCAAGCCGAATGTTATGGAGTAAAGGTCTTGGCGATCTCATTGAAGCAAAAAAGATCCTCAGACAAAAAAATATTCATTTTGTTTTAAATGTTGCAGGTATATTGGCCGAGGACGATAAAGATGCTATCCCTTTGGAGCTCATTCATCACTGGCATAATGAAGGACTAATTAACTGGCTGGGACGCTCTTCGAATGTATATGAGCTTATTCAGAAATCGAATATCGTTGCATTGCCATCTATTTATCCGGAAGGAGTACCACGGCTTTTATTAGAGGCATCATCTGTAGGACGTGCATGTATTGCTTATGATACCGGCGGATGTGATAGCTTAATTATTCATAACTATAATGGGTTGATCGTGAAAAGTAATTCAGCTCAGGAGTTAGCGGTAGAATTAGAGTATTTGTTAAAAAATCCACAGATTCGCTTAGAGATGGGGGCGAATGGAAGAAAACGTGTAAAGGAATTGTTTTCCAGCATATTAGTCATTAATAAGACATTGCAAATTTATAAAGACACTATTGGTTGCTAACACCATAAAATGCTTATGAAGTAGGTCAGTGTTTAGATAAATAGTATGTAAATATTATAGAAAATAAATAAGTTATATTTTCATATCGTTAAAGAATAAGTTCTTCAGGTAAAGGTGACACGGAAACAATGAATGATTTGAAAGAAGCTCTGGCCAAGCACCAACTTTGGATTTCGCTAGGTTGGAATGATGTCCTGGGACGATACCGGCGATCGGTGTTAGGGCCTTTTTGGATAACGATTTCGATGGGAGTCACCATATCAGCAATGGGACCTCTTTACGGTTCGCTGTTCAGTTCTGGTTCCGAAAATTTTATCATGCATCTTACTTTAGGTATGATCTTTTGGGCCTTTCTATCAGCAACTATTAATGAATCATGTGGAATATTTAATGAGTCCGCATCAATTATTAAACAGTCTGACCTTCCGCTATATTTATATATATTACGTGTTTTCTATCGGCAGTTTATGATTATGTTGCATAATTTTATCATTATACCTTTCGTGATTTTTTTACCAATACATCGGTAAATCTTGATATTCTCCTTTTTATACCTGCAATTATAATAACATCCATCTCATTAATTTCTACAGGTATGATTCTCGCCATTTTTTGCACAAGATATCGTGATATGGGACCGGTTGTTCAAAGTGTAGTAACGTTGTGTTTTTTTATAACTCCCATCATTTGAACATCGGAACAATTACCAAAGGGAAGAAAGGAATTTGTTGATTATAATATTTTTTATTACTTTATGGAGATGCTCAGGAAACCATTAATGGGAACTGTACCAGATGTAACTATATGGTTTTACACAATAATAACCTCTATTATTATGTTGATGGTCTCAACCTTAGTGTTGACTAAATATCGCTCAAGAATCGTATACTGGTTATAATTAATGAAAATCTCTTGCAAAAACGTTGGCGTAATACTCCCTATATTTAACTCCAGCCACCGTTCATTTAAAAAAACTTTTTTACAGGCTGCTTCAGGTGGACGAATTGGCTCATCGAATACCGGGATTATTGAAGTAGAGGCATTAAAAAAAATTGATTTTACGCTTACCGAAGGTAACCGTCTTGCGCTTATCGGACACAATGGTTCGGGCAAAACAACTCTTCTGAGAGTACTTGCAGGGGCCTATAAACCAACTTCAGGGAAGTATGAATGTATTGGTCGAGTCACCAGCCTCATTGATCCCATGATGGGAATGGATGGTGAGCTTACCGGCCTGGAAAATATAAAACTGAGGGGACTATTTCTCGGTCTGTCAAAAAATGAAATAAAAAATATTACAGAAGATGTCATCGAGTTCAGCGAGTTAGGTGATTTTATTAAAATCCCCGTTAGAACGTATTCTAGTGGTATGGTTCTGAGGCTTGGTTTTTCTATTTCTACTGCAATTAATCCTGAAATTTTACTGATGGATGAATGGATGAGCGTGGGTGATAGTGATTTTAAAAGAAAAGCAGAGATGAGATTAAATAGCTTTATCTCTAAAGCGGGCATTATGGTAATGGCCACTCATGATGATGAACTGGCTAAATCTGTATGTAATAAGTTCATCAGGCTTGAGCACAGTGAGATAGTTAGCAAAGGTGGATTTTAATATTCTTATTGCAGTATTTATATCACTACGCGGTGAGAAATTTACTATTTTATAATAGCGTTACCCCAGATAATATAAATTTATAGGTTCGTTATGTATTTTTTACTTCAAAAAGTAATTTTACCAAACATTGATCTATGCACGGAAGAGCAGCTTTATTTCAGAACTCAGGGCGGGAAGTATAACTATACCTCACGTAACTTACTTGTTCCGCGTCATAAGGTTGCATATTTTGATACTTTTTTTAATGCATTCTCAATTAAGAAATGGAAAAAATATACAACCTTAACATCACTTTTTTTGCGGGTTAATATAATTGGTCGCGGAACTATAACTGTAAGGCATAAAGAGAATGGTGTCATTAGAGTATTAAAGCAAATTGATTTTAAATCGTCATGTAATATTAGTGATGAGATTGAGATTGAGATTGAGATTGATATATCAAAAATAAATTTTGGATATATCTATGTGGAGTGGCAATCAGACGAAGACTCTGTTTTAAATGGATTTTAATTTCTGACTAAAGATCATGTTAGTAAATCATCTATGGCTTTAGTTATAACAACTTATAATAGAAAAGAAGCTGTTAATTAATAAAACACTCTTAACCCAGAGCGAATTTAAAGATCGTTTTAAATTGATTGTCGTTAATAATGGCGAGGCGATTAATCACCCGTCAGGAAACGGCATTATAGTTATCAATAATGAAAACCTCGGTGGGTCAGGCGGGTTTATGAGAGGTTTGATAGAGGCAGGGAAAATCAACGATGTCAAACATGTCATATTTATGGATGACGACGGCTCATGTGAAATTGAATCGATTTGTCGAACTCATGCTTTTTTACTGATGGCTAAAGACAAAAATACAGTTGTTACTGGCTGTATGCTTTTTGAAGATAACCCGGCAATCATACATGAATCTGGTGCCATATGGCATAGAGATTTTTTACATTACCCGGATAAACATTATCTGGATGCTCGGGAAATAGATTCTTTAGATACTTTTGATAATGAAAGAAAAATAGGCTACGGTGGATGGTGGTTTTTTGCCTTTAATATTAACGCTATTGAATATTACTCATTTCCTTTCTTTGTTCGTGGTGATGACCTGCTATTTGGATATATGCATAAAAAACATAATATTGTCACACTTAATGGTGTGGCTTCGTGGCAAATGGATTTTGAAAGAAAAATATCGGTTCTAAATAGCTATTTGAACTTCAGGACTGTTGCTGTACCTGCATTAATTAGTAAAAGAAAGTTTGCTGCACTACTGTTAAGTGTTTTCTTTGTGCGGGAAGTCTTTCTTGCGAGTTTTTCATGCCGCTATGAACTTGCCAGAGCAATGATTATGTCATATAACGATTGTCTTTCTGGACGGGAGTTTTGGGAAGATAATGTAGATCTTCTGGAGATAAGAAAAAGAATTAATGCAATAACTCATAATGAAAAATTCAATGTAGAAGGTATTGATATTGTTAATGGTTGTGTTGATTACCCATGTTCTGGTAAAGAAAAAGCCATCTACAAATTTTTTAGATGCATAACCCTTAATGGACACTTAATTCCAGCTTTCTTTTTAATTAAAAAACCAATCCTGGTTGATTATCGTCATTATCACCCTACTAAGTTTTCATTCCGGAGAATTACTATCTATCATTTAAATATAGAAAATGGCAAATTATTAAAACTTACCCACTCAAAAATGGAGTTTTTTAAAGTTATTATTAATGGTTTGTTTACGGCAGTCAAAAATTTTTATCGGTTTAAATCTGCAAAAAAAGAGATGAAAAATAGTTTGCCCTATCTTACCTCAAAGCTCTTTTGGTATAAAAAATTCAATAAAAAATCTGAAGATAAATATTAAACATGATGTAAGTGGTGTTGATGAGAATTATACCGATTTTTTAATTATATGACTATGATAATCTTAGGTATGGTTCTGTTGCTACACCTTATCTGGTGTCAGTCTAATAAAATATTATAATCCTTACCCAATGTCAGCATTCATTCATAGGGTGTTAATTTTTATATATACCGTAAAACGCGAAATCAGAATATGGAAAAGAGTCTTTTAGTTATTGTCCGACATAAACCTGGGCGTACTCGTCTATTAATGCGGGCCTTGCAATCCATTAATGACCAGACGTTCAAAAAAATAAATATTATCATTTTCTGCATGGAGGAAGAATTGAAATGTCACAATGTGGATGATTTTTATCTGAAAGAACTGTCAAATATATATAGTGTTATCTACGACGAAAACTGTATCTTTAATGCTATTAAGATGTCTGAATCTAATTATTTATGCTTTATGGATGATGACGATTCCTGGGCCCCTGAATATGTGTCAAGGCTACTCAGTGTTTTGGCGAATATACAGTCAACGTATTCATCTGTAAATGCAATAGCATGCCATACAAATAAAGTTGCTGAGATTGCGGAAAATAATAGAATAATTATAAATTCAACGCAACCATGGAACCACTATTTAAATGCTGGCCCTGTTAGTTTTGATGTTATTTATTACAGGAATTCTATTCCACTATCCTCGTGTTTATTCGATAAAAATTCTGTTATCGATGTGATTGAAAGTCATAAATTATCCTCTCCTGCATTTTTCTGGCCTTTTTTTATTCATTATCTGGCAGAAAATGATGTTTGGATCTTACCTGAAGCACTGGCATTTTATCATTTCAGAGAAAATGATGACTTTGAATTTGGCAATTATACCGTAATTAACAATGAGTTATTTGATATAGAGTGCAAAATTGCAGAAAATAAAATGATGAGAAGTATTGATGACTCATCATTGCTCAATGTGTTACTTTCAAATATTGCTAACAATAGTCTTTTTCATAAAATTTCTTATATTGAAAATAAGATTAAATAAAATATGGATATGAACTTTAAAAAATACAAGACCGTAAGCTTTGATATCTTTGATACATTGGTTAGCCGGAGGATTTACCGTCCCAGAGATTTGTTTTCATTAATGCAATCAACTTTAGCAACTGAGAAATTTTTTATATCAGCGTACGAGATTGGTATTATTGATAATTTCCCAGAGATAAGAGTTCAGGCGGAAGTAAGTGCCAGAGAGAATAGGGTCAGGCGTTTTGGCGGCGAGCCGGAAATACTTATATCTGAAATATACGATGAAATTTTAAAAAAGCATCCGCAGCTTTCACCAGCGACAGTAAAAAAGATAATCGATCTGGAAATACAAATGGAGAAGATTGTTTTATATAAAAATGCGCGTGGAAGCTGTTTGTTTGAAAAGGCTATTAGTGATGGTTGCAAAGTCATTTTAATTAGTGATATGTACCTTCCATCAGCAATATTAAAGGAGTTGTTAACATCATGTGGCTATGATATCAGTAACATTCCAGTTTATTCATCTGGCGAAGAGCGGTACTCTAAAAATAGTGGTAAATTATTTTCAATAGTCAAGAAAAATGAAAATGTAGATATTGCATCGTGGATACATGTTGGCGATAATGTTCATGCTGATATTCTGAATGCTAAAAAACTCGGCATAAATACTCTCCATGCTGATTGGTCAGAGTATAATCATGGGATATCTAATCATTGGAAAGCTAAAGATATTATGGGTGAATCTATTTGTAAGTCTTTATTACTTAAACAAGTGTCTGCTTTCCATCTACTTTAAAACGGCCTGTGAAGGTTTTAAAAATATAGCACTTATCGATGTAGGATGGATGGGTAATATTCAATCAGTATTTGCTCGTTCTTTAGGTGCGCAATGGGCAGAAAAACAAATACATGGGTTTTATTTGGCAACTTTTGCTGGCGCCAATGATAACCGATCTATTTATAATAAGATGTTTGGTTATCTAACCAACTATGGCCATCCCCACGATAAGTGTGATCTTTTCTTATCAGGAGGGGTGGAAATAATGGAGTTCGCTATGGCTGATAATACTGGGTCAACAATTGGCTATAAAAAAACGGATAATGGAATAATTCCTGTACGTGAAGATAGCAGTGGTTCTGAAATTGAGTATTTAAAAAAAGCGGCAAGATTGCAATCAGGGATTATTTCTTTTTTTGAGTACGTCAAACCGCTCATACAAAAAGGAAATTATGCAGCACTTAGTAGTGTTGTATTGTCAGAACCTTTTTTTGAATTGATAGCCAGACCCTCAAGCGCTCAACTGGACGCCTTATCTTCCCTCACACATTCAGAGTCCGCGGGATCTAACGCAGAAAGAATCGTGCTAGCCAAAAAACTGCCTTTAAAGGATAAACTTTTTCCCGGAGAAAATTATATCAAAGAGTTGAATGCCAGTTATTGGAAAGAAGGCTTTAAAAGGCTCAACAGAAAAAAATTTTGGGCAAAATATAACTAAGCGTCATTTAATTTCGGTAGGCAGACAATCATTATTAGGCGCTCGCCCGACAAGGGCTGAGTCGATTATGCCCTGGCGCGATCACGTTAACCCTGACGGGGAAGTGGTCTCGTGCTGCGATAATGTTATTATCACTGGATACCACCGCCTGTTTGTCCATCCGCTGTGGATATTCATTATGGCGTTCGATGTGCATTCCAGACAGTCAGAGGCGGGGTAGTCCATTAATCAACTGTTAACAAAGGATATTATCATGCCTGAAGGCCCGGAAATTCGTCGTGCGGCGGATAATCTGGAGGCGGCAATCAAAGGCAAACCCTTAACCGATGTCTGGTTTGCCTTTGCACAGTTAAAACCGTATGAATCGCAGCTTACCGGTCAACTTGTTACCCGGATAGAGACGCGGGGAAAAGCGTTATTGACCCACTTTTCAAATGGCCTGACGCTCTACAGCCACAACCAACTCTATGGCGTATGGCGGGTGATCGACACCGGTGAAATACCGCAGACCACGCGTATATTACGCGTCAGGCTACAAACGGCGGATAAAATTATTCTGCTTTATAGCGCGTCTGATATCGAAATGCTGACAGCAGAGCAGCTCATGACGCACCCTTTTTTACAGCGAGTCGGTCCGGATGTGTTGGACGCGCGTCTTACTCCGGAAGAGGTTAAAGCTCGATTGCTGTCGCCGCGTTTTCGCAACCGACAATTTTCCGGGCTGTTGCTGGATCAGTCCTTTCTGGCGGGACTGGGGAATTATCTGCGCGTTGAAATCCTCTGGCAGGTAGGATTAACCGGACAGCATAAAGCGAAAGATCTCAACGAGGCGCAACTGAATGCGCTTTCTCACGCGCTGTTGGATATTCCGCGCCTTTCCTACACGACTCGCGGTCAGGCGGATGAGAACAAGCATCATGGCGCACTGTTTCGCTTTAAGGTTTTCCACCGTGACGGTGAAGCGTGCGAGCGGTGCGGCGGCATTATTGAAAAGACAACACTTTCCTCACGCCCGTTTTACTGGTGCGCGCATTGCCAGAAATAGCCGGAACCGCCATCGGCGAGCGGCTATTGTCTGATGGCGCGACGCTTATCAGCCCTACAAAGGTTGTTTGGGCGCATAGGTTGATATAAAACGGGCCACTGCTGGCCCAGTTAACAGAATGCTGAACAGCCGTAGGGTTTGCATTGCCATGATGAGCGCCATATCGGCACTGCTTCCTGCCGCGATCGCGGCAACCGTATCCAGACCCCCGGGACTGGTGGCGAGATAAGCCGTCATAAAATCAATCTGCATGTAGTAAGCCATTCCCCACGCCATCGCGGCGCAAATCGCCATCAGCGCGAAAATTGACAATAAGATTTGCGGCAATGGCCGCAGCGCCATAAAAAACACCTGTCTGTCAAAACCCAGCCCAATACGCCAGCCTATCGCCATATACGCCACGGCCAGCAGCCATTCGGGTAATTCAATTTCAATGATGCCTTGCGAATGGAGAAGCGCGCCTGCCAACATGGGGAGCAGCATCGTGCCGGAAGGGATACGCATCAGGCGACCGGCAATGCCCGCCACGATCGCTAATAGCAGCGTCGTCAATAAATTACCGCTAAGCGGCGGAAACCAGACCACCTGTTGGCTGACCGTTGCCGCGCTGTCGCCGAGTATCAGGCGTGTCACCAGCACCGCCGCGCCAGCCACAAACAGTACCCGTAGATACTGCATAAACGCCACCAGGCGGATATCCGCCCCGTAATCTTGCGCCATCGCTACCATTGCCGCCGCGCCGCCCGGCGAAGACCCCCATGCGCCGGTGTTGCCGGGCAGCGAGCTGTAACGTACCAGCAGCCAGCCGACTACCGCGCTGGAAAGCAGCGTCACCAGCAACACAAAAAGCACGACCGGCCAGTAGAGGGCGAGGGTGGTCAATATCGAACCGGTTAGATTTTGGGCGATCATACAGCCGAGAATCGCCTGCGCGGCGAGAAAAATACCGCGAGGAAGTTGTAGCGTGCTACCTCGCAAACTCAACACGATACCCGCAATCATTGGACCAAGCAGCATCGCCGCCGGAAGGTGCAGATAGAGAAAAATAAGGGAAATGAGCAGCGATAACAGGAACAACAAAAACCACTGCAAAATCGGCATTCCATGCTCCCTGAATGATATTTAGCGAAACCTTAATTAATCATAGAGAGTAACGGGGTAAGAATAAAATAATGAGGATAAGAAAAAAGGGAAAATGTACCGGATGGCGAGGGTTGCGTCGCCATCCGGTTGTCAATTAACGCTTCAGCGCCGATTTAAAATCGCGTTTATCGTAGCCGGTATACAGCTGACGAGGACGGGCGATTTTCATGCCGTCAGTGTGCATTTCATTCCAGTGTGCAATCCAGCCAACGGTACGCGCCATGGCGAAGATCACGGTGAACATAGAGGACGGAATGCCCATCGCTTTCAGAATGATGCCGGAGTAGAAGTCTACGTTCGGGTACAGTTTCTTCTCGATGAAGTACGGGTCGTTGAGCGCAATGTGCTCAAGCCCCATCGCCACTTCCAGCAGATCGTCTTTGGTGCCCAGCTCTTTCAGCACTTCGTGGCAGGTTTCACGCATCACGGTGGCGCGCGGATCGTAGTTTTTGTAAACACGGTGACCGAAGCCCATCAGGCGGAAAGAATCATTCTTGTCTTTCGCACGGCGAACAAATTCCGGAATGTGTTTAACAGAGCTGATTTCTTCCAGCATTTTCAGCGCGGCTTCGTTGGCGCCGCCGTGCGCGGGTCCCCACAGGGAGGCGATCCCGGCGGCAATGCAGGCGAACGGGTTGGCGCCGCTTGAACCTGCGGTACGTACCGTTGACGTAGAGGCGTTCTGCTCATGGTCAGCGTGCAGGATCAGAATACGGTCCATCGCGCGCTCCAGTACCGGATTCACTTCATAGGTTTCACACGGCGTGGAGAACATCATGTTCAGGAAGTTACCGGCGTAGGAAAGGTCGTTGCGCGGATAAACAAACGGCTGACCGATTGAATATTTGTAACACATCGCCGCCATGGTCGGCATTTTGGACAGCAGGCGGAACGCCGCGATTTCACGGTGGCGCGGATTGTTCACATCCAGCGAGTCGTGGTAGAACGCCGCCAGCGCGCCAGTGATCCCGCACATTACCGCCATCGGATGTGAGTCGCGACGGAAAGCATGGAACAGGCGAGTGATTTGCTCATGGATCATCGTATGGCGGGTGACTGTCGTTCTGAACTCGTCATACTCTTCCTGCGTCGGTTTTTCGCCGTACAGCAGGATGTAACAGACTTCCAGATAGTTGGAATCGGTAGCAAGCTGGTCAATCGGGAAACCGCGATGCAACAAAATGCCTTCGTCGCCGTCGATGAAGGTGATTTTAGATTCGCAGGATGCGGTAGAGGTGAAACCAGGGTCAAAAGTAAAAACTCCTTTTGAACCGAGACTACGAATATCAATAACATCTTGACCGAGTGTGCCTTTTAGCACATCCAGTTCAATAGCAGTGTCACCAGTAAGGGTGATTTTTGCCTTTGTATCAGCCATTTACGGTCTCCTTAGCGCCTTATTGCTTAAGACTGCCGGAACTCAGACTTGCCTTCTCCACGTCATCTTCCTCGTCGTTAGTGCAGGGAAAATTCTGTGTATGCATCAATCAACCGTTACCAGTTTGTTATTTGGCTCGCCGCTCTGTGAAAGAGGGGATGACCTGGGTACAGAGCAATGGGCGTTTGCAGGTAACGGCTTGATTAATTTCGAATTAGCAGCAAATCAGGAACGTAGCAATCCGAGTAATGTAACCTGTCTATCACTAATAACTGTCCTGAAAGAATGGGTCAATATCATTGTACTGTTACATAACTTATTAACAGGTGAAAGAGTGACCCCATAACTTTTACGCATTATATGCTTTTTCTGGTGTTGTTTGTAACAATTTTGTTTAATGTTTGTCAAATCAGATGATTGAAAATTAAAAAAATGTTGTTATCGTGACCTGTGTCACTGTTCAGGATAAAACCCGACAAACTATATGTAGGTTAATTGTAATGATTTTGTGAACGTCCTATACTGCCGCCAGGTCTCCGGAATACCCTGCAATCCCGAGCCACCCAGCGTTGTAACGTGTCGTTTTAGCTACTGGAAGCAGTGTTTTACATGACGCGCAGTTATAGAAAGGACGCTGTCTGACCCGCACGCAGACCGGAGGAAGGAAATCCCGTCGTCTTTCTGGCTACAGGTAGATTCACCTCTGTAACCGAAGTCTTAAGGGAATAATAAGAACAGCATGTGGGCGTTATTCATGATAAGAAATGTGAAAAAACAAAGACCTGTCAATCTGGATCTACAAACGATTCGGTTCCCCATCACAGCGATAGCGTCCATTCTCCATCGCGTATCCGGTGTGATTACTTTCATCGCCGTCGGCATACTACTGTGGCTACTGGGCACCAGCCTCTCTTCTCCGGAAGGATTCCAGCAGGCCGCCGACATCATGGACGGCTTCATCGTTAAATTTATCATGTGGGGCATCCTTACCGCGCTGGCGTATCACGTCATCGTGGGAATTCGTCACATGTTAATGGATTTTGGCTATCTGGAAGAAACATTCGAAGCGGGTCAACGCTCTGCCAAAATCTCTTTTGTTATCACTGTCGTGCTTTCACTTCTCGCAGGAGTCCTCGTATGGTAAGCAACGCCTCCGCATTAGGACGCAATGGCGTACATGACTTCATCCTGGTCCGTGCTACCGCTATCGTTCTGACGTTATACATCATCTACATGGTGGGTTTTTTCGCCACGAGCGGCGAACTGACCTTTGAAGCCTGGACCGGTTTCTTCTCATCGGCCTTCACCAAAGTCTTCACTCTGCTGGCGCTTTTTTCCATCTTAATTCATGCCTGGATCGGCATGTGGCAGGTGTTAACCGACTACGTTAAACCACTGGCAGTGCGTCTGATACTGCAACTCGTTATTGTTGTTGCGCTGGTGGTTTACGTCATCTATGGATTTGTTGTGGTGTGGGGTGTGTAATGAAACTGCCAGTCAGAGAATTTGATGCTGTTGTGATTGGTGCCGGTGGCGCAGGTATGCGCGCGGCGCTGCAAATTTCCCAGAGCGGCCAAACCTGTGCGCTGCTCTCGAAAGTCTTCCCGACCCGTTCCCATACCGTTTCCGCGCAGGGCGGTATCACCGTGGCGCTCGGCAATACCCATGAAGATAACTGGGAATGGCACATGTACGACACCGTAAAAGGGTCGGACTACATTGGTGACCAGGATGCCATCGAATATATGTGTAAGACCGGACCGGAAGCGATTCTGGAACTGGAGCACATGGGGCTACCGTTCTCCCGTCTTGATGATGGACGTATCTATCAGCGCCCGTTCGGCGGCCAGTCGAAAAACTTTGGCGGCGAGCAGGCGGCACGTACCGCGGCGGCGGCTGACCGTACCGGTCACGCCTTGCTACATACGCTGTATCAACAGAATTTGAAAAACCACACCACGATTTTCTCCGAATGGTATGCGCTGGATCTGGTGAAAAACCAGGATGGCGCGGTGGTGGGGTGTACCGCACTGTGCATCGAAACCTGTGAAGTGGTGTACTTCAAAGCTCGCGCGACGGTGCTGGCGACCGGCGGCGCAGGCCGTATCTACCAGTCCACCACCAACGCTCATATCAATACCGGTGACGGTGTCGGTATGGCGCTGCGTGCCGGTGTCCCGGTGCAGGATATGGAAATGTGGCAGTTCCACCCGACCGGCATCGCCGGGGCGGGCGTGCTGGTGACAGAAGGCTGCCGCGGCGAAGGCGGTTACCTGCTGAACAAACACGGCGAGCGCTTTATGGAGTGTTATGCGCCGAACGCCAAAGACCTTGCGGGTCGTGACGTGGTGGCGCGTTCCATCATGATCGAAATCCGTGAAGGTCGCGGCTGTGATGGTCCGTGGGGGCCGCACGCTAAACTGAAACTGGATCATCTGGGTAAAGAGGTGCTGGAATCTCGCCTGCCGGGTATCCTGGAGCTGTCCCGCACTTTCGCTCACGTCGATCCGGTGAAAGAGCCGATTCCGGTTATCCCGACCTGCCACTACATGATGGGCGGTATTCCGACTAAAGTGACCGGTCAGGCGCTGACCGTGAACGAGCAGGGCGAAGACGTGGTGATTCCGGGGCTGTTTGCGGTAGGCGAAATCGCCTGTGTATCGGTTCACGGCGCCAACCGTCTGGGCGGTAACTCACTGCTGGATCTGGTGGTCTTTGGCCGCGCGGCGGGGCTGCATTTACAGGAATCCATCGCCGAGCAGGGCGTGCTGCGCGACGCCAGCGAGTCTGACGTTGAAGGTTCTCTGGATCGCCTGAATCGCTGGAACAATAACCGCAATGGCGAAGATCCGGTGGCTATCCGCAAAGCATTGCAGGAGTGTATGCAGCATAACTTCTCCGTATTCCGTGAAGGCGACGCGATGGCGAAAGGGCTTGAGCAGTTGAAAGTGATCCGCGAGCGTCTGAAAAACGCCCGTCTGGATGACACGTCCAGCGAGTTTAATACCCAGCGTGTTGAGTGTCTGGAGCTGGATAACCTGATGGAAACCGCCTACGCCACTGCCGTATCAGCCAACTTCCGGACGGAAAGCCGCGGCGCGCATAGCCGCTTCGATTTCCCGGAGCGTGATGATGCCAACTGGTTGTGTCATACCCTGTATCAGCCGCAAACGGAATCCATGACGCGCCGAAGCGTCAATATGGAACCGAAACTGCGTCCGGCGTTCCCGCCGAAGATTCGTACTTATTAATTGCGGAGACAGGATGATGAAACTCGAATTTTCGATTTATCGTTATAACCCGGATGTCGATAACGCTCCGCGTATGCAGGATTACACCCTGGAAGGCGAAGAAGGGCGCGACATGATGCTGCTGGATGCGTTAATCCAGCTTAAAGAAAAAGATCCCAGCCTTTCTTTCCGCCGTTCCTGCCGCGAAGGTGTGTGTGGTTCTGATGGTTTGAATATGAACGGTAAGAATGGTCTGGCCTGTATTACTCCTATTTCGGCGCTGACTCAGTCGGGTAAGAAGATTGTGATTCGCCCGCTGCCCGGTTTGCCGGTGATCCGCGATTTGGTGGTAGACATGGGGCAATTCTACGCACAATATGAGAAGATTAAGCCTTACTTATTGAATAATGGGCAAAATCCACCGGCACGTGAGCATTTACAGATGCCGGAGCAGCGTGAAAAACTCGATGGGCTGTATGAATGTATTCTTTGCGCCTGTTGCTCAACATCCTGCCCGTCATTCTGGTGGAACCCGGATAAGTTTATCGGTCCGGCGGGGCTGCTCGCGGCGTATCGATTCCTGATCGATAGTCGTGATACCGAGACTGACAGTCGTCTGGAAGGGATGAGCGATGCATTCAGCGTATTCCGCTGTCACAGCATTATGAACTGCGTCAGTGTATGTCCTAAGGGACTGAACCCGACGCGCGCTATCGGCCATATTAAGTCGATGCTGTTGCAGCGTAGCGCGTAAGTAGTTGTAGTGGTTGCCGGATGGCGACGTACCGTCTTATCCGGCCTACGGGTTACGTATTCTGTAGGCCTGATAAGCCAGGTGCCATCGGGCAATAGAAGTGCAGGAAACCTCTAAAAACTGCCATATGATTAGTAATAATCGAGATGTTCAGAGCGAGACAAGGCGCGGTCTGAACGAATCTTCGGGAGCATAGTTAACTATGTGACCGGAGTGAGCGAAGGCCGCAACGCAGTCGTAGCCTGAACAGCGAAGATTATTAGACAGTTTTTAAAGGTTCCTTAGCGGACGCAGATGACACGACAGTCCGCAACAAGTGAACCCCGGCACGCATACAGCGTATGCGTGGTTAGTATCCACGGCGAAATACTCGTCATAGTTCACGTTGCATGTGCGTTGGCTGCACTTGCTCACCCCAGTCACTTACTGGATGTAAGCTCCCAGGGATTCGCAAGCTTGCCGCCTTCCTGAAACGTGACCTATTTAGAGTATTAAATAAGCAGAAAAGATGCTTAAGGGATCACGATGCAGAACAGCGCTTTGAAAGCCTGGTTGGACTCTTCTTACCTCTCTGGTTCGAATCAGAGCTGGATAGAACAGCTCTATGAAGACTTCTTAACCGATCCTGACTCGGTAGACGCTAACTGGCGTTTGACGTTCCAGCAGTTACCTGGTACCGGAGTCAAACCGGATCAACTCCATTCAAAAACACGTGAATATTTCCGGCGGCAGGCGTTGGCTGGCTCACGTCACTCTTCTACGATTTCCGACCCTGACACCAATGTGAAGCAGGTTAAAGTCCTGCAGCTTATCAACGCTTATCGTTTCCGTGGCCATCAGCATGCAAACCTCGATCCGCTGGGACTGTGGAAACAAGAACGCGTGGCGGATCTGGACCCTTCTTTCCATGATTTGACCGAGGCCGATTTCCAGGAAACCTTCAATGTCGGCTCCTTTGCCAGCGGCAAAGAGACGATGAAGCTGGGGGAGCTGCTCGACGCGCTCAAACAGACCTACTGCGGCCCGATTGGCGCTGAGTATATGCACATCACCAGCACCGAAGAGAAACGCTGGATCCAACAGCGCATCGAATCCGGTCGTGCGGCCTTTAGCGCTGACGAGAAAAAACGCTTCCTGAACGAACTGACCGCCGCTGAAGGGCTGGAACGTTATCTGGGCGCCAAATTCCCGGGTGCGAAACGTTTCTCGCTCGAGGGGGGAGATGCGCTGATACCTATGCTGAAAGAGATGGTTCGCCATGCGGGTAACAGCGGCACTCGCGAAGTGGTGCTGGGGATGGCGCACCGCGGTCGTCTGAACGTGCTGATCAACGTACTGGGTAAAAAACCGCAGGATCTGTTCGACGAGTTTGCCGGTAAACATAAAGAACATCTGGGTACCGGCGACGTGAAGTATCACATGGGCTTCTCGTCAGATATCGAAACTGAAGGCGGTCTGGTTCACCTGGCGCTGGCGTTTAACCCATCGCATCTGGAAATTGTGAGCCCGGTGGTGATGGGCTCCGTGCGCGCCCGTCTGGACCGACTGGACGAACCGAGCAGTAATAAAGTGCTGCCGATCACTATTCACGGCGACGCCGCGGTGACCGGCCAGGGCGTGGTTCAGGAAACCCTGAACATGTCGAAAGCGCGCGGTTACGAAGTGGGCGGTACGGTACGTATCGTTATCAACAACCAGGTGGGCTTCACTACCTCTAACCCACTGGATGCGCGTTCAACGCCTTACTGCACCGATATCGGTAAAATGGTCCAGGCGCCGATTTTCCACGTCAATGCGGACGATCCGGAAGCCGTCGCTTTTGTGACCCGTCTGGCGCTGGACTTCCGTAATACCTTTAAACGCGATGTGTTCATCGATCTGGTGTGCTACCGCCGTCACGGCCACAACGAAGCCGACGAGCCAAGCGCAACCCAGCCGCTGATGTACCAGAAAATCAAAAAGCATCCGACGCCGCGTAAAATCTACGCCGACAAGCTGGAAGCTGATAAGGTCGCAACGCTGGAAGATGCCACCGAAATGGTCAACCTCTATCGCGATGCGCTGGATGCAGGCGAATGCGTGGTGAAAGAGTGGCGTCCGATGAATATGCACTCGTTCACCTGGTCGCCGTATCTAAACCACGAATGGGATGAAGCATACCCGAACAAGGTAGAAATGAAGCGTCTGCAGGAGCTGGCAAAACGTATCAGCACCGTGCCGGAAGCCATTGAAATGCAGTCTCGCGTGGCGAAAATTTATGGCGACCGTCAGGCAATGGCGGCAGGCGAGAAATTGTTTGACTGGGGCGGCGCGGAAAATCTGGCTTACGCCACGCTGGTCGATGAAGGCATTCCGGTGCGCCTGTCCGGGGAAGACTCCGGTCGCGGCACCTTCTTCCATCGTCATGCGGTGATCCACAACCAGACGAACGGCTCAACGTATACGCCGTTGCAGCATATTCACAGCGGTCAGGGACAGTTTAAAGTCTGGGACTCCGTGCTGTCTGAAGAAGCGGTACTGGCTTTTGAATACGGTTATGCCACGGCGGAACCACGTACCCTGACTATCTGGGAAGCGCAGTTTGGCGATTTTGCCAACGGCGCGCAGGTAGTGATTGACCAGTTCATCTCCTCTGGCGAGCAGAAATGGGGCCGGATGTGCGGTCTGGTGATGCTGTTGCCGCACGGCTATGAAGGGCAGGGGCCGGAGCACTCCTCCGCGCGTCTGGAACGTTATCTGCAACTTTGCGCCGAGCAGAATATGCAGGTTTGCGTACCGTCCACTCCGGCGCAGGTCTACCATATGCTGCGCCGTCAGGCGCTGCGCGGGATGCGTCGTCCGCTGGTGGTGATGTCGCCGAAATCGCTGCTGCGTCACCCGCTGGCGGTTTCCACGCTTGATGAACTGGCGAACGGTTCCTTCCAGCCGGCCATTGGCGAAATTGACGAGCTGGACCCTAAAGCCGTAAAACGCGTGGTAATGTGTTCTGGTAAGGTTTATTACGACCTGCTGGAACAACGTCGCAAAAACGACCAGAAAGATGTCGCTATCGTGCGCATCGAACAGCTCTATCCGTTCCCGCATAAAGCGGTGCAGGAAGCGCTGCAACCATACGCTCACGTCCATGATTTTGTCTGGTGCCAGGAAGAGCCGCTCAACCAGGGCGCATGGTACTGCAGTCAGCATCATTTCCGTGAAGTGATTCCGTTTGGGGCCGCTCTGCGTTATGCAGGTCGCCCGGCCTCCGCCTCTCCGGCGGTAGGGTATATGTCCGTTCACCAGAAACAGCAACAAGATCTGGTTAATGACGCGCTGAACGTCGATTAAATAAAGGATAAATAATGAGTAGCGTAGATATTCTTGTTCCCGACCTGCCTGAGTCCGTAGCGGACGCGACCGTCGCCACCTGGCATAAAAAACCGGGCGATGCGGTTGTTCGTGACGAAGTGCTGGTAGAAATCGAAACTGACAAAGTGGTACTGGAAGTACCGGCATCAGCGGACGGCATTCTGGATGCGGTTCTGGAAGAAGAGGGGACGACTGTCACCTCTCGCCAGATCCTGGGTCGCCTGCGTGAAGGCAACAGCGCGGGTAAAGAGACCAGCGCGAAATCTGAAGAGAAAGCGTCTACGCCGGCACAGCGCCAGCAGGCGTCGCTGGAAGAACAAAACAACGATGCGCTCAGCCCGGCGATCCGTCGCCTGCTGGCTGAACACAATCTGGAAGCCAGCGCCATTAAAGGCACTGGTGTGGGTGGGCGTCTGACCCGTGAAGATGTGGAAAAACATCTGGCGAAAGGCGAGTCTAAAGCACCCGCTGTTGAACCTGCAGCACAACCCGCTCTGGGCGCGCGCGGCGAAAAACGCGTGCCAATGACCCGCCTGCGTAAGCGCGTGGCCGAGCGTCTGCTGGAAGCGAAAAATTCCACCGCCATGCTGACGACCTTCAATGAAGTCAACATGAAGCCGATTATGGATTTGCGTAAGCAGTATGGCGAAGTGTTTGAAAAACGTCATGGTATCCGCCTGGGCTTTATGTCCTTCTACGTGAAAGCGGTAGTGGAAGCGCTGAAGCGTTATCCGGAAGTGAACGCCTCTATCGACGGCGATGACGTGGTGTATCACAACTACTTTGATGTGAGCATGGCGGTGTCTACGCCGCGCGGCCTGGTCACGCCGGTCCTGCGTGACGTGGATACGCTGGGCATGGCTGACATCGAGAAAAAAATTAAAGAACTGGCTGTCAAAGGCCGCGACGGCAAGCTGACCGTAGAAGACCTGACCGGCGGTAACTTTACCATTACCAACGGCGGCGTATTCGGTTCGCTGATGTCTACCCCGATCATCAACCCGCCGCAGAGCGCGATTCTGGGAATGCATGCTATTAAAGACAGGCCGATGGCGGTGGATGGCAAGGTGGAAATCCTGCCGATGATGTACCTGGCGCTCTCTTACGATCATCGCCTGATCGATGGTCGCGAATCCGTGGGCTTCCTGGTCACCATCAAAGAGTTGCTGGAAGATCCGACCCGTCTGCTGTTGGACGTGTAGTCAGCAAGAGCATCACCTGCTACCTGTAGGCCGGATAAGGCGTTCACGCCGCCATCCGGCGATGGTGTAATGCCTGATGGCGCGCAGCTTTCAGGCCTACAGGTCTAAAGATAACGATTACCTGAAGGATGGACAGAACACATGAACTTACATGAATATCAGGCAAAACAACTTTTTGCCCGCTATGGCTTACCGGCGCCGGTGGGTTATGCCTGTACTACTCCGCGTGAAGCCGAAGAAGCCGCGTCTAAAATCGGTGCCGGCCCGTGGGTAGTGAAATGTCAGGTTCACGCTGGCGGCCGCGGCAAAGCGGGCGGTGTGAAGGTAGTAAAAAGCAAAGAAGAGATTCGCGCCTTTGCGGAAAACTGGCTGGGCAAACGTCTGGTGACCTATCAAACAGACGCTAATGGCCAACCGGTAAACCAGATTCTGGTTGAAGCGGCGACCGACATCGGCAAAGAACTGTACCTCGGCGCGGTGGTTGACCGTAGTTCTCGTCGCGTGGTCTTTATGGCGTCTACCGAAGGTGGCGTAGAGATCGAAAAAGTTGCGGAGGAAACCCCGCATCTGATCCATAAAGTCGCGCTCGATCCGCTGACCGGCCCGATGCCGTATCAGGGACGGGAACTGGCGTTCAAATTGGGTCTGGAAGGTAAACTGGTGCAGCAGTTCACCAAAATCTTTATGGGCCTGGCAACCATTTTTCTTGAGCGCGACCTGGCGCTAATCGAAATTAATCCGCTGGTGATCACTAAGCAGGGCGATCTGATTTGCCTCGACGGCAAGCTGGGCGCTGACGGCAACGCGCTGTTCCGCCAGCCGGATCTGCGCGAAATGCGCGACCAGTCTCAGGAAGACCCGCGTGAAGCGCAGGCGGCACAGTGGGAACTGAACTACGTCGCGCTGGACGGCAACATCGGTTGCATGGTGAACGGCGCGGGCCTGGCGATGGGCACCATGGACATCGTTAAGCTGCATGGCGGCGAACCGGCTAACTTCCTTGACGTAGGCGGCGGCGCAACCAAAGAGCGCGTCACCGAAGCGTTTAAAATTATCCTCTCGGATGACAACGTGAAAGCGGTTCTGGTTAACATCTTCGGCGGTATCGTCCGTTGTGACCTGATTGCCGACGGTATCATCGGCGCGGTGGAAGAAGTGGGCGTGAACGTTCCGGTGGTGGTGCGTCTGGAAGGCAACAACGCCGAACTCGGCGCGAAGAAACTGGCTGACAGTGGCCTGAATATTATTGCAGCGAAAAGTCTGACGGATGCAGCTCAGCAGGTTGTTGCCGCAGTGGAGGGGAAATAATGTCCGTTTTAATTAATAAAGATACCAACGTTATCTGCCAGGGCTTCACCGGTAGCCAGGGGACTTTCCACTCCGAACAGGCGATTGCTTACGGTACGCAAATGGTCGGCGGCGTAACGCCGGGCAAAGGCGGCACCACGCATCTGGGTCTGCCGGTGTTCAACACCGTGCGCGAAGCGGTAGAAGCTACCGGTGCGACCGCATCCGTTATCTACGTCCCGGCGCCGTTCTGCAAAGACTCCATTCTGGAAGCGATCGACGCAGGCATCAAACTGATTATCACCATCACCGAAGGTATTCCGACGCTGGATATGCTGACCGTGAAAGTGAAGCTGGACGAAGCGGGCGTACGCATGATCGGCCCGAACTGCCCAGGTGTGATCACCCCGGGCGAATGCAAAATCGGCATCATGCCGGGTCACATTCATAAGCCGGGTAAAGTGGGTATCGTTTCCCGTTCCGGCACGCTGACCTATGAAGCGGTTAAGCAGACCACCGACTACGGTTTCGGCCAGTCCACCTGCGTGGGTATCGGCGGCGACCCGATTCCGGGCTCTAACTTCATCGACATTCTGAAACTGTTCCAGGAAGATCCGCAGACTGAAGCGATCGTGATGATCGGCGAGATCGGCGGCAGCGCGGAAGAAGAAGCGGCGGCTTATATTAAAGACCACGTGACCAAGCCGGTTGTTGGCTATATCGCGGGCGTTACCGCGCCGAAAGGCAAACGTATGGGCCACGCTGGCGCCATCATTGCCGGTGGTAAAGGTACCGCTGATGAGAAATTCGCTGCTCTGGAAGCGGCTGGCGTGAAGACGGTTCGCAGCCTGGCCGATATCGGCGAAGCGCTGAAAGCAATTATAAAATAAAAACTCGCTGTTCCTGCGGGAACAGATAAATGTCCGTTTTCGACATGGTTGGCCACCTTTACGGTGGCCTTTTTTATGGTTTTATTGTTTGTGGCAAAGTACGGGTGAAGCATCCGGGATATAAAATTATTGGCTTTGTAAATATTGAGGTATAGGAAAATGATGACTCATTAAAAAAACATGGTGGAGTCTGAAAATAATTGATAATAACCGTCTGGCAGCGGCAGTAAATTTACTCAGTTTGCCGGTTAACTCTTTTTCAGCAAATACAGATGCTGTCTTAGTGAAAGACCTGCCGACCTCACTGGAGACGGATTATGCGCTTTCCGCCATGAAAAAAACGCATTGCAGCATTACACTATGTTGATGCTAACCTCTATAGTAAATTGACGCTTGACTCTGTGGCCGCGCATGTTTGCCTGAGCGCGAACTACACGTCTCCTCAGATGTATCGCGCTTACACAGACTGCTTGTTTAATGGCAGAATAAAACAGCTATTTTAATCATAAGAGTACCGGCATTATTTCCCTGAAATATTAAAGATATCGTTTAATAAATTATATGAACTTTTGCTGGTTAAAAGAGGTTAACTTTAAAAATTATTAAGAACTTATTGACACTATGCGTTCGTGATTAATCATGTTTAAAGGGTATTTATGGCTGCGAATAAACAGAATTATCACTATGAGTGACGTAGAAATTAAGGGTTAATCTGTGAAGGTGATGACAGAATCTTCGCTATAATAATTATGGGGAGGTAAATACGGTGTTGTTGAAATAAAGAAAAAGTAGCTAATAAAATGTTTGTTTGATCCTGGCTATCTGGAAGGCTTATTAGCGATAATTAAGGCGATAACCTGGTAAGATGATCCTGGCCATTAGTCGTCGGGAAAGGGAAGTTCGGGCAGGGTAATCCCGGTGGGATGATGGCGCGTGTGCAATGAGATAGTTTCTTTGCGGTGTTAATTATAAGTAAAATAAAAATAGACTAAATGTATAAAATAATAAGTGGTGATAACCTGCAGAAAAAATCTGTGAGCTATTTAGCAATAATTGAACATCAATGTGGAATGTTTTTTACTGGATGCGGGGCAGTAAAAAACGCACAAAATGTTTAGCCTTATCGAATAAGCCTCTTTTTACAGGGGGTTTGAAATTACTCTTTGCAAAAACAAAAAGTTAACAAAAAATTCACCATGCATTCAATGAATAAACATTATTAACATTAACTTTAAAAATTGATTTTAATCAATATTTAAATGTTGGAAAAGAGCATCAAAACTGGTTAAATTGTCCGTGATCAAATTCCCTGAAAAGCGATAGATTAGCCATAAATTGATCGCTGTCGAAAAAAGCAAATCTGACCCACTAAAAACCTGTTTATTGTAAGGGTTTTACGGCGTAATATATTTGCGGGATCAATTTGGGTTTTTTATTAACATGTTTGTAACTTTTCATCATTACTGTTTCCTTCCCGAGGGGATAGTACGATGGAAGGCCGCAAATAAATTTGTATTGGGGCATGCGTGTGACCCTTTCTAACGGGGTTCACTCTCGGAGTCTTCATGCGATGAGCAAGGAGTCATGATGTTAGATATAGTCGAACTGTCGCGCTTACAGTTTGCCTTGACCGCGATGTACCACTTCCTGTTTGTGCCGCTAACGCTCGGTATGGCGTTCCTGCTGGCCATTATGGAAACGGTATACGTCCTTTCCGGCAAACAGATTTATAAAGATATGACCAAGTTCTGGGGCAAGTTGTTTGGTATCAACTTTGCTCTGGGTGTGGCTACCGGTTTGACCATGGAGTTCCAGTTCGGGACAAACTGGTCGTACTACTCCCACTATGTTGGGGACATCTTCGGTGCGCCGCTGGCCATCGAAGGTTTGATGGCCTTCTTCCTCGAATCCACCTTTGTAGGTCTGTTCTTCTTCGGCTGGGATCGTCTAAGTAAAGTTCAGCATATGTGCGTCACCTGGCTGGTGGCTCTGGGGTCCAACCTCTCCGCGTTGTGGATTCTGGTAGCGAACGGCTGGATGCAAAACCCAATCGCTGCGGATTTCAATTTCGAAACCATGCGTATGGAAATGGTGAGCTTCTCTGAACTGGTGCTGAACCCGGTAGCACAGGTGAAATTTGTTCACACTGTGGCGTCCGGCTATGTCACCGGCGCGATGTTCATCCTCGGTATCAGCGCTTACTACATGCTGAAAGGTCGTGACTTCGCCTTTGCTAAACGCTCCTTTGCTATTGCCGCCAGCTTCGGTATGGCTGCCGTACTGTCCGTTATCGTACTCGGTGACGAATCCGGTTACGAAATGGGCGACGTGCAGAAAACCAAGCTCGCTGCGATTGAAGCTGAATGGGAAACGCAACCTGCTCCGGCCTCCTTTACCCTGTTCGGCATTCCTGACCAGGACAAACAGGAAAACCATCTGGCGATTCAGATCCCTTATGCGCTCGGCATTATCGCTACGCGTTCCGTGGACACGCCGGTTATTGGCCTGAAAGATCTCATGGTTCAGCATGAAGAGCGTATCCGTAACGGGATGAAAGCTTATGAGCTGCTGGAGCAGCTGCGCGCCGGTTCTACCGACCAGGCCGTTCGCGACCAGTTTAACAGCATGAAGAAAGATCTCGGTTACGGCCTGCTGCTGAAACGCTATACGCCTAATGTGACTGACGCGACCGAAGCGCAGATCCAGCAAGCGACGAAAGATTCTATTCCTCGCGTTGCGCCGCTGTACTTCGCTTTCCGTATCATGGTGGCGTGCGGCTTCCTGCTGCTGGCGATTATCGCACTTTCCTTCTGGAGCGTGATTCGTAACCGCATCGGTGAGAAAAAATGGCTGTTGCGTGCGGCGCTGTACGGTATTCCACTGCCGTGGATTGCGGTTGAAGCAGGTTGGTTCGTCGCCGAGTATGGTCGTCAGCCGTGGGCGATCGGCAAAGTGTTGCCGACAGCCGTGGCGAACTCATCGCTGACCGTGGGCGATCTGCTGTTCTCCATGTTCCTGATTTGCGGCCTGTATACCCTGTTCCTGGTGGCAGAATTGTTCCTGATGTTCAAATTTGCACGCCTTGGCCCAAGCAGCCTGAAAACCGGTCGCTATCACTTTGAGCAGTCCACCGTGACTTCTCAGCCGGCACGCTAAGACAGGAGTCGTCAAATGATCGATTATGAAGTACTACGTTTTATCTGGTGGCTGCTGGTTGGCATTTTGCTAATTGGTTTCGCCGTCACCGATGGGTTCGACATGGGGGTGGGGATGCTCACCCGTTTCCTCGGTCGTAACGATACCGAACGTCGAATTATGATTAACTCTATCGCCCCGCACTGGGACGGTAACCAGGTGTGGTTGATCACCGCGGGCGGCGCGTTGTTTGCTGCCTGGCCGATGGTTTACGCCGCGGCGTTCTCCGGTTTCTATGTGGCGATGATCCTGGTGCTGGCGTCTTTGTTCTTCCGTCCGGTCGGTTTTGATTACCGTTCCAAGATTGAAGACCCGCGCTGGCGCAACATGTGGGACTGGGGCGTGTTCATCGGTAGCTTTGTGCCGCCGCTGGTGATTGGCGTGGCCTTTGGCAACCTGTTGCAGGGCGTACCGTTCCATGTGGATGAGTATCTGCGTCTGTACTATACCGGTAACTTCTTCCAGTTGCTGAACCCGTTTGGTCTGCTGGCGGGTATCGTAAGCGTAGGGATGATCATCACGCAGGGGGCGACTTACCTGCAAATGCGTACCGTTGGCGAACTGCACCTGCGCGCGCGCGCCACCTCGCAGATTGCGGCGCTGGTGACATTAGTGTGCTTTGCGCTGGCGGGCGTTTGGGTAATGTATGGTATTGATGGTTATGTCGTGACATCCGCGATTGATCATCATGCTGCCTCTAACCCGCTGACTAAAGAAGTGGCGCGCGAAGCCGGCGCCTGGCTAGTGAACTTTAATAATGCTCCGATCCTGTGGTTGGTTCCGGCTCTGGGCGTGGTTCTGCCGCTGCTGACTATCCTGACTTCCCGTATGGAGAAAGGCGCGTGGGCATTCCTGTTCTCTTCGCTGACGTTGGCCTGCATTATTCTGACGGCGGGTATCGCTATGTTCCCATTTGTGATGCCGTCCAGCACGATGATGAATGCCAGTCTGACCATGTGGGATGCGACATCCAGCCAGATGACGCTGAACCTGATGACCTGGGTTGCGGCGGTGTTCGTACCGATTATTCTGATCTACACCAGCTGGTGTTACTGGAAAATGTTCGGTCGTATCACTAAAGAACATATTGAAAGCAACACCCACTCTCTGTACTAAGTAAGGAGCTTAAAATGTGGTATTTCGCATGGATTCTGGGAACGCTTCTTGCCTGTGCATTCGGGATCATTACCGCCCTGGCGCTTGAGCACGTTGAAGCGGGTAAAACCGGTCAAGAAGAAAGCTAATGATTCATATTGTCGCTATGCAATATACAAAATCATTTAAGTTGCATCGCGGCGGCAAGGCTGCGAATCCCCAGGAGCTTACATCAGTAAGTGACTGGGGTGAGCAGCCGCAGCCAACAAAGAGGCAGCTTAGAGGATGAAGTATATTTATGCGGTAATGGACAAGCGCCTCTTAAGGGCGCTTTCCTTCGTGATGGCGATAGTGCTGGCAGGATGTATGTTCTGGGACCCGTTACGGTTTGCCGCCAGGACCAGCACGCTTGAAATCTGGCACGGATTATTGCTGATGTGGGCGGTTTGCGCAGGCATAATCCACGGCGTGGGTTTTCGCCCTGAATCCGTACACTGGCAAGGGATTTTTTGTCCGCTCCTTGCGGATATCGTCCTTATCGTCGGCCTGATTTTCTTCTTCTTGTGAATAAGAAACCTCCTTAAAAATATAGGGGCTTGCATAAGCCCATATATTTTTACTCTCCCTTAACTTCCCCCCATTCCCAAGCCTCATTCCTACGCGTATAGTAGCAACGTTTAAAAGCTCTACTTTTGTTGCATTACCGGGATGTAAAGTGAATACAAGGCGATATACAACGGCATTCTTGAGGCATTACGGCGGCAAGCGGATGACGCCAACAAAGAGGCTGCAGGGATGAATAAGTATATGTTTCGATGGCCAATTCGAGTTTATTACGAAGACACGGACGCCGGCGGTGTGGTTTATCACGCCAGCTATGTCGCTTTTTATGAAAGAGCGCGCACGGAGATGCTGCGTCACCATCACTTCAGCCAACAGGTGCTGCTGGCGGAGCGGGTCGCCTTTGTGGTGCGCAAGATGACGCTGGAATACTATGCGCCTGCGCGGCTCGACGATATGCTTGAAGTTCAAACAGAAATTACGTCAATGCGTGGCACCGCTTTGGTTTTCACGCAACGCATTGTCAACGCAGAGAACACGCTGCTAAATGAAGCAGAGGTTCTGATTGTTTTCGTTGATCCACTCAAAATGAAGCCTCGTGCGCTTCCTAAGTCTATTGTCGCGGAGTTTAAGCAGTGACTGACATGAATATCCTTGATTTGTTCCTGAAGGCAAGCCTTCTAGTTAAACTTATCATGTTGATTTTGATTGGTTTTTCAATAGCATCCTGGGCCATCATTATCCAGCGAACGCGTATCCTGAACGCCGCTGCGCGTGAGGCGGAAGCGTTTGAAGATAAATTCTGGTCCGGAATCGAACTATCGCGTCTGTACCAGGAAAGCCAGGGGAGACGCGATAGTCTGTCGGGCTCGGAACAAATCTTTTATAGCGGGTTCAAAGAGTTTGTCCGGCTCCATCGCGCCAACAGCCATGCGCCGGAGGCAGTGGTAGAGGGGGCGTCGCGTGCGATGCGCATCTCCATGAACCGAGAGCTGGAAACGCTGGAAACGCATATCCCGTTTCTTGGCACGGTAGGCTCTATCAGTCCTTATATCGGTCTGTTTGGCACCGTATGGGGGATTATGCATGCGTTTATCGCCCTGGGTGCGGTGAAACAGGCGACTCTGCAAATGGTTGCGCCGGGTATTGCCGAAGCATTGATTGCCACGGCGATTGGTCTGTTTGCCGCTATCCCTGCGGTTATGGCTTACAACCGACTGAATCAGCGCGTGAACAAGCTGGAACTGAATTACGACAACTTTATGGAAGAGTTTACCGCGATTCTGCACCGCCAAGCGTTTACCGTAAGCGAAAGCAACAAGGGGTAAGCCATGGCCAGAACGCGTGGACGAGGTCGTCGCGAACTTAAGTCCGAAATCAATATCGTACCGCTACTCGACGTACTGTTGGTGCTGCTGCTGATCTTTATGGCAACCGCGCCGATCATTACCCAGAGCGTGGAAGTCGACTTACCGGAGGCGAATCAGTCGCAGGCGGTCAGTAGTAACGACGATCCGCCGGTCATTATTGAGGTTTCCGGAGTAGGGCAATACAGCGTAGTGGTTGATAAAGATCGAATGGATCAACTGCCGTCTGAACAGGTGATCGCAGAAGTAAAGCGTCATCTGCAGGCTAATCCGAAAACAGTCTTTTTAATCGGCGGCGCGAAAGAGGTGCCGTACGATGAAATAATTAAAGCGCTGAACTTGTTACACAGCGCGGGCGTAAAATCGGTTGGCTTAATGACGCAGCCAATCTGAAGTCTGCGTCCCGTTGGCTTGAAAGACGGCGAGTAACAGGCGAACAGTTTTTTGGGAACCGAGAGTGTCAAAGGCAACCGAACAAAACGACAAGCTCAAACGGGCGATAATTATTTCAGCCGTGCTGCATATCATCTTATTTGCAGTGCTGATCTGGAGTTCGTTTGATGAGCATATAGAGGCTTCTGCCGGCGGCGGCGGCGGTTCCGCTATCGACGCGGTGATGGTCGATCCTGGCGCCGTTGTGCAGCAGTACAACCGTCAGCAGGATCAACAGGCCAGTGCCAGAGGCGCGGAAGAAGAGCGTAAAAAGCTGCAACAGCAGCAAGCAGAGGAGCTGCAGCAGAAGCAGGCTGCTGAACAGGAGCGGTTGAAACAACTTGAGAAAGAACGTTTAGCGGCTCAGGAGCAGCAAAAGCAGGCTGAAGAAGCGGCAAAACTGGCGCAACAGCAGCAACAGGCCGAAGAAGCGGCGAAAGCGGCGGCGGACGCGAAGAAGAAAGCGGAGGCCGAGGCGGCGAAAGCGGCGGCGGACGCGAAGAAGAAAGCAGAGGCCGAGGCGGCGAAAGCGGCGGCGGACGCGAAGAAGAAAGCAGAGGCCGAAGCGGCGAAAGCAGCGGCGGAGGCGAAGAAGAAAGCGGAGGCCGAAGCGGCGAAGGCAGCGGCGGACGCTAAGAAGAAAGCGGATGCCGAGGCGGCGAAAGCGGCGGCGGAGGCGAAGAAGAAAGCGGATGCCGCGGCGGCGAAAGCAGCGGCGGACGCTAAGAAGAAAGCGGCTGCCGAAAAAGCGGCCGCCGCAGAAGGCGTCGACGATCTGCTTGGCGATCTCAGCTCGGGTAAGAATGCGCCGAAAACCGGCGGCGGCGCGAAAGGGAATGGTCAGCCATCGAAAGATAGCGGTACATCGGGCGCTAACGGTGGGACGACAGGCGCTGATATCAGCGCCTACGCGAAACAGATTCAGGTCGCCATTCAGAGCCGTCTGTATGATGCGAGCCTGTATCAGGGCAAACAATGTGTCTTGCATATTAGCCTGGCGCCGGATGGCTCATTAAAAAGCATTACGTCTGAGGGCGGCGATCCGGCGCTTTGTCAGGCGGCGTTAATGGCGACAAAAACCGCGAAAATTCCTAAACCGCCAAGCCAGGCTGTTTATGAGAAAATAAAGGATGCCAAACTAGACTTTAAACTGTAGATACTTTTCTTTATGGAAGTTGGAGCGGTTGAGTTGTTACTGGTCCTGGTGGTTTTGTGTATTTGAGTTTGTTAACATTCTGCTAAATTATCGTGGGTCGCAGGCCCAGGTATGGGAGATATGATGAAGCAGGCATTACGAGTAGCATTTGGTTTTCTGATGCTGTGGGCGGCAGTGCTGCACGCAGAAGTCCGTATCGAGATCACCCAGGGGGTGGACTCGGCGCGACCGATTGGCGTTGTGCCTTTTAAATGGGCCGGGCCGGGCGCTGCGCCTGAAGATATCGGCGGCATCGTGGCGGCAGATTTACGCAATAGCGGTAAATTTAATCCGTTAGACCGGTCCCGACTGCCGCAGCAGCCAGCCACCGCTCAGGAAGTTCAGCCTACCGCATGGTCTGCGCTGGGTATTGATGCCGTCATCGTTGGACTGGTCACGCCGAATCCGGACGGTTCGTACAATGTTGCTTATCAGCTGGTTGACACTGGCGGTGCGCCGGGGACTGTACTGGCGCAAAACTCCTATAAAGTGAACAAGCAGTGGCTGCGTTATGCAGGCCACACCGCCAGTGACGAAGTCTTTGAAAAACTGACGGGCATTAAGGGCGCGTTCCGTACTCGTATCGCCTATGTGGTACAGACTAACGGCGGTCAGTTCCCGTATGAACTGCGTGTGTCGGATTACGATGGCTACAATCAGTTCGTAGTGCACCGTTCTCCGCAGCCGTTGATGTCTCCGGCGTGGTCTCCGGACGGCTCAAAACTGGCTTACGTGACTTTTGAAAGCGGTCGCTCCGCGCTGGTTATCCAGACGCTGGCAAACGGCGCAGTGCGTCAGGTTGCGTCCTTCCCGCGTCACAACGGCGCGCCGGCCTTCTCGCCGGATGGGACGAAACTGGCGTTCGCGTTATCGAAAACCGGAAGTCTGAACCTGTACGTTATGGATCTCGCCTCCGGTCAGATTCGTCAGATAACGGACGGGCGTAGCAACAATACGGAGCCGACCTGGTTCCCGGACAGCCAGACTCTGGCCTTTACTTCTGACCAGGCTGGACGTCCGCAAGTGTATAAAATGAACATTAACGGCGGTGCGGCGCAGCGTATTACCTGGGAAGGTTCGCAAAACCAGGATGCGGATGTCAGCAGCGACGGTAAATTTATGGTAATGGTAAGCTCAAATAACGGGCAGCAGCACATTGCCAAACAAGATCTGGTGACGGGTGGCGTACAGGTTCTGTCGTCAACGTTCCTGGATGAAACGCCAAGTCTGGCACCTAACGGCACGATGGTAATCTACAGCTCTTCTCAGGGGATGGGATCTGTGCTGAATTTGGTTTCTACAGATGGGCGTTTCAAAGCGCGTCTTCCGGCAACTGATGGTCAGGTGAAATCGCCTGCCTGGTCGCCGTATCTGTGATAATAATTAATTGATTACTAAAGGAATTAAAGAAATGCAACTGAACAAAGTGCTGAAGGGCCTGATGATTGCCCTGCCTGTTATGGCAATCGCGGCATGTTCTTCCAACAAGAACGCCAGCAATGACGGTAGCGAAGGCGGCATGCTGAACGGCGCCGGCACTGGTATGGACGCTAACGGCAACGGCAACATGTCATCTGAAGAGCAAGCGCGTCTGCAGATGCAGCAGCTGCAGCAGAACAACATCGTTTACTTCGATCTCGACAAGTACGATATCCGTTCTGACTTCGCGGCAATGCTGGATGCGCACGCTAACTTCCTGCGTAGCAACCCGTCTTACAAAGTCACCGTAGAAGGTCACGCGGACGAACGCGGTACTCCGGAGTACAACATCTCCCTGGGCGAACGTCGTGCTAACGCCGTTAAAATGTACCTGCAGGGTAAAGGCGTTTCCGCTGACCAGATCTCCATCGTTTCTTACGGTAAAGAAAAACCTGCCGTACTGGGCCACGACGAAGCGGCTTACGCTAAGAACCGTCGCGCTGTACTGGTTTACTAAGAGAATTGCATGAGCAGTAACTTCAGACATCACCTGTTGAGTCTGTCGTTACTGGTTGGCATAGCGGCCCCCTGGGCCGCTTTTGCTCAGGCGCCAATCAGTAGTGTCGGCTCAGGCTCGGTCGAAGACCGCGTCACTCAACTTGAGCGTATCTCTAACGCTCACAGCCAGCTTTTAACCCAACTTCAGCAGCAGCTCTCCGATAATCAGTCTGATATCGATTCTTTGCGCGGCCAAATCCAGGAAAATCAGTATCAACTGAATCAGGTGATGGAGCGCCAGAAGCAAATTATGCTGCAGCTGGGGAGTTTAAATAATGGCGGCGCAGCGCAGCCAGCAGCTGGCGACCAGAGCGGGGCGGCAACCGCTGCGACCCCCGCTCCGGATGCCGGTACGGCAACCTCAGGGGCGCCGGTACAAAGTGGCGATGCGAATACCGATTACAATGCGGCAATTGCGCTGGTGCAGGATAAGTCTCGCCAGGATGATGCGATTGTGGCGTTTCAGAACTTCATCAAGAAATACCCTGATTCTACTTATCAGCCGAACGCCAATTATTGGCTGGGCCAGTTGAATTACAACAAGGGTAAAAAAGATGACGCCGCCTATTATTTCGCCTCGGTAGTAAAAAACTATCCTAAGTCGCCGAAGGCTGCGGACGCGATGTACAAAGTTGGCGTTATCATGCAGGACAAAGGTGATACGGCAAAAGCGAAAGCGGTTTATCAGCAGGTGATTAACAAATATCCTGGCACTGATGGCGCGAAACAGGCGCAGAAGCGTCTTAACGCGATGTAATGCGTACCATGCGACCAGAAAACGCCTTTTTTCTGGTCGCGTCGTGCGATTCCTAAGCAGTTGAGCCCTCTGCGTCGAAATTTTTGTTGCGCTCAAATCTGAAATCAGTAATATATGCCGCCGTTGCCACGGGATATTAAACAACTCGAAAGCAACGTAAAAGTGGGTCGTTAGCTCAGTTGGTAGAGCAGTTGACTTTTAATCAATTGGTCGCAGGTTCGAATCCTGCACGACCCACTAATTTAACATCAAACTCAGATGTTGAACGTGAAGGATAACGTTGCGTCAGCAACGGCCCGTAGGGCGAGGCGAAGCCGAGTCATCCTGCACGACCCACCATCTTTAGATGGTCCGAGTAAAATCTTTCAGGCAGCACCCGTATGGGTCGTTAGCTCAGTTGGTAGAGCAGTTGACTTTTAATCAATTGGTCGCAGGTTCGAATCCTGCACGACCCACCAATATACAAGGTGGTAACTGGTAGAGAACGTGAAGGATAATGTTGCTTTAGCAACGGCCCGAAGGGCGAGGCGAAGCCGAGTCATCCTGCACGACCCACCATCCTGAATGATTGAAGCAGTAACCCTTATCCAAGGGGTCGTTAGCTCAGTTGGTAGAGCAGTTGACTTTTAATCAATTGGTCGCAGGTTCGAATCCTGCACGACCCACCAATGTAAAAAAGCGCCCTAAAGGCGCTTTTTTGCTATCTGCGATATGGAAGATTCGAACCTGCCGCAGGTTCGGGTCTTGCCTGATGCGCTGCGCTTATCAGGCCTACAGACGGCACCGCTCACGTAGGCCAGATAAGACGTTACGCCGCCATCAGATACGGACTACGTAATTATTGTGACTTTCCTTATTGAATCAGCTATCTTGTTTAGCATATAAAACAAATTGACCGATTGTGGCGTTTATTACGCTTTCATTCGGTTGTTTCGTTAAGTCAGTAAAACGAGAAGCCACGATGAGCGTAATGTTTGACTCACAAGCCGCAATCTACCCGTTCCCGCCGAAACCAACGCCGTTGAACGACGATGAAAAGCAATTTTATCGTGAGAAAATCAAGCGTTTGCTCAAAGAGCGCAATGCCGTCATGGTGGCGCACTACTACACCGATCCGGAAATTCAACAGTTAGCAGAAGAAACCGGCGGCTGTATTTCCGACTCGCTGGAAATGGCCCGTTTCGGCGCGAAGCACGCCGCATCCACGTTACTGGTAGCGGGCGTACGGTTTATGGGGGAAACCGCCAAAATCCTCAGCCCGGAAAAAAACGTTCTTATGCCTACGCTGGCGGCGGAATGTTCGCTGGATTTAGGCTGCCCAATAGACGAATTTAGCGCTTTTTGTGATGCGCACCCTGACAGAACCGTAGTGGTCTATGCTAACACCTCGGCTGCTGTTAAAGCGCGTGCGGACTGGGTTGTGACCTCCAGTATCGCCGTAGAACTGATTGAGCATCTGGATAGTTTGGGGGAAAAAATTATCTGGGCGCCGGACAGACACCTGGGGAATTACGTGCAAAAACAGACCAGGGCCGATGTACTGTGTTGGCAAGGGGCGTGTATCGTGCATGACGAGTTTAAAACCCAGGCGTTGACCCGTTTAAAAAAAATCTATCCCGATGCCGCTATTCTGGTTCACCCTGAATCGCCGCGGTCCATTGTCGAGATGGCCGATGCGGTGGGCTCCACCAGTCAGCTTATTAAGGCGGCAAAAACGCTGCCGCACAGACAGCTTATCGTCGCGACCGATCGCGGCATCTTCTACAAAATGCAGCAGGCGGTTCCGGATAAAGAGTTGCTTGAAGCACCAACGGCGGGCGAAGGGGCAACCTGTCGCAGCTGCGCGCATTGTCCGTGGATGGCGATGAACGGCCTGAAAGCCATTGCTGAAGGGCTGGAGCAGGGAGGCGCGGCGCATGAAATACAGGTTGATGCGGCGCTACGCGAGAGCGCATTACTTCCCCTCAACCGGATGCTGGATTTTGCGGCTACACTTCGGGTGTAAAGACGGAAATCTTTGGGGGAGAGAATGGATTTTTTTAGTACGCACAACATACTGATTCATATTCCGATTGGCGCTGGCGGGTACGATCTCTCATGGATCGAAGCGGTAGGAACCATCGCCGGCCTGCTCTGTATTTGGCTTGCCAGTCTGGAGAATATCAGCAACTACTTTTTTGGACTGGTTAACGTCACCCTGTTTGCGATTATTTTCTTTCAGATCCAGCTTTATGCCAGCCTGTTGCTGCAACTCTTTTTCTTTGCCGCCAATATTTATGGCTGGTATGCGTGGTCGCGGCAAACAAAGGATAATGAGGCCGAGCTTAAAATACGCTGGCTGCCGTTGCCAAAAGCAATGGCATGGCTGGCGATATGTGTGATAGCTATCGGTTTGATGACGCGATATATCGATCCCGTATTCGCCGTCCTGACGCGCGTGGCCGTCGCCATTATGCAGATGCTGGGGTTACAGGTGACAATGCCTGTACTGCAACCGGACGCTTTCCCGTTCTGGGACTCTTGCATGATGGTGCTGTCTATCGTGGCGATGATTTTGATGACACGCAAATATGTCGAAAACTGGCTCCTGTGGGTGATAATCAACGTAATCAGTGTGGTGATTTTTGCTTTGCAGGGCGTCTATGCGATGTCGCTGGAATATCTGATCCTGACATTTATCGCCGTGAACGGTAGTCGCCTGTGGATAAACAGCGCGCGGGAGCGAGGATCGCGCGCGCTTTCCCGTTAATGGTGATGAACATGCCCGGATGGCGTCTGATTCAGGTGACAGTCCGGGCCGTGACACATTTGATACTCCATTTGAATCGTAGCGTGCGCAATATGGTATTCGTGCATCAGGAAATCCTGGATACGTTCCAGCAGCGCATCATGGTCGTGTGGCGGAATGACCTGAGCGTGCAATGTCATGACTGGTTTTTCGCCGACCATCCAGACATGCACATGGTGTACGTTGCGGACTTCGGGGATTTCCCGGCTTAAATGGCGCTGTAAGGCATTAATATCCAGTGAAACCGGCGCGCCTTCCAGCAATTCGTTGACGCTATCTTTTAACAAACGCCAGGCGCTGCGTAGTACCAGTACCGAAACCAGAATAGAGAGAATCGGGTCCGCTGGCGTCCAGCCCGTCCAGATAATGATCAACGCGGCGACTATTGCGCCGACGGAACCCAGCAAATCGCCCATCACATGTAGCGCGGCAGCGCGCACGTTCAGGTTTTTTTCATCGCTTCCCCGATGGAGTATCCAGAACGCAAACAGGTTCGCCAGCAGACCCGCGACCGCAATCACCATCATCAGATTGCCCGCCACCGGACGTGGCGTGTAAAAGCGCTCTATCGCTTCCCAGACAATGAGAAGGGTAATGACCACCAACGCAATGGCATTCACAAAGGCCGCCAGTGTGGTGAGTCTTAGCCAGCCAAAAGTGTGGCGAACAGTCGGGGGGCGACGGGAAAATTGAACCACCAGCAGCGCAAAGAGAAGAGCCGCCGCGTCGGTGAGCATATGTCCCGCATCCGCCAACAACGCCAGAGAGCCGGAGAGTATCCCGCCCACCACCTCAAGGAGCATAAATCCGGCAGTGACGATAAAGGCGAAAAGCAGGCGACGAGCATTATTATCTTTCGGCAGGTGTGAATCGGCATGAGAGTGTGAGTGCGCCATAACGTCATTCCTTTGTTATTCTCATCAATACTGTAGATATCATACTGATTTTTCGCTGACAAAATAAAAAGGAGAGCGAAAGCTCTCCCGTTATCAGACTTTTTTCTGAATTACTGCGTGGTACCGTCGGTTTTGGTATTCACGTCATTATTGACGCCATTACCGGTTTCCACTTTTTTATTAATATCCGGGCAGCGACCATCTTTACACATGGTATTTTTATGCTCTTCATCCTTGGTCATTCCGTCATGATTCATGGTTGAACCGTCAGGATGCTGCATCGTGCTGTTAGTATTGCCGTTGGTATTGATGTCGTTGTTATTCACATCATTCGGCGCCACATTCTGGCGGGCGTCCGGGGCAACCTGACCGGCATTTGCCGCCGAGTTCGCCTGGCCATTACTGGACTGCGCGTTAGATTCAGCAGCTAACGCTGCGCCGCTGGCAAGGCCGAGGGTAGCGGTGAGTAAAAGCGTAGTCAGTTTTGTCATTTTCATAAGATGCTCCTGTTATGGTGGATATGTCGGATAACCTCTTCCAACAGTGCACGTGTCAGTCAAATCCTCAAATAAGGGATAAAAAGCGTTCGCCGCCGCGGGTTAACGCAGCAGAGAATCTTGCAATAATTCATAAACAGAGTGGTTACAGTTAAAAAGTGTAGGTTAGATCCCATTTTCCGCTACATTTGTGCGTTTTTTTCCTGAATTCCAGGATTATTCCGTTCAAAGTGTAAAAGCCCGTTTACACTATTTAATTGAAGAGATAGATTGGAGGGATTGCATTCATTGGGATAAGTACGGCAACATTGGAATAAACATGAATTATCAGAATGACGATTTACGCATTAAAGAAATCAACGAGTTATTACCTCCGGTCGCGCTGCTGGAAAAGTTTCCCGCCACGGAAAATGCAGCAAATACCGTTGCTCACGCACGCAAAGCCATCCATAAAATTCTCAAAGGCAATGACGATCGTCTGCTGGTGGTGATCGGTCCTTGTTCAATTCATGATCCGGCAGCGGCGAAAGAGTATGCCGCCCGTTTGCTGGCGCTACGCGATGAGCTTCAAGGCGAGCTTGAAATTGTCATGCGCGTCTATTTTGAGAAACCGCGTACTACCGTCGGCTGGAAAGGGCTGATTAACGATCCGCACATGGATAACAGCTTCCAGATTAACGACGGTCTGCGTATTGCGCGCAAACTGCTGCTGGATATTAACGACAGCGGCCTGCCTGCCGCCGGCGAATTCCTCGATATGATCACGCCGCAATATCTGGCCGATCTGATGAGCTGGGGCGCCATTGGCGCACGGACTACTGAATCCCAGGTTCATCGCGAACTGGCGTCTGGCCTCTCTTGTCCGGTCGGTTTTAAAAATGGTACTGATGGCACGATTAAAGTCGCCATTGACGCCATCAACGCCGCCGGCGCGCCGCATTGCTTCCTCTCCGTCACTAAATGGGGTCATTCGGCGATTGTGAATACCAGCGGCAACGGCGACTGCCATATCATTCTGCGCGGCGGTAAAGCGCCAAACTATAGCGCGCAACATGTTGCTGAGGTGAAAGAAGGCCTCATCAAAGCGGGACTGACGCCGCAGGTCATGATCGATTTCAGCCATGCCAACTCCTGTAAGCAATTTCAAAAGCAGATGGAGGTTTGCGCCGATGTCTGTCAGCAGATAGCGGGCGGTGAAAAAGCGATTATTGGCGTGATGGTAGAGAGTCATCTGGTAGAAGGAAACCAGAGTCTGGAAAGCGGTCAGCCGCTGACCTACGGTAAAAGCATTACTGACGCCTGTATTGGCTGGGAAGATACCGATGCGCTGCTTCGTCAGTTGTCGGCAGCGGTAAAAGCCCGTCGAGGTTAATCTTCATTACGTCTTAAACCGGCCCGCAAGGCCGGTTTTTTACTGGAAACCGATGAGATAGCCCACCGTGTCATCAATCGAAATATAAATAAATATATAACGAAATAATTCGGCGCTATAATTCTCTTCTGATTAATAACGTCGCTCGAACCATGACCTGTCAGGACAAATCACTTTTAGCCCCCGGTCTCGCTTCCACGCCCGTCATTCCGCGCTATCGCCAGATCATACGCAAACGGGCCGTGCTCATGTCAGCTATTGCGCTGGCGATGATGGTTTCACTGATGGTGGATGTAACCTGTGGGTCTTCTGGTTTACCGCTCAGTGCGCTGTGGCAGGCGCTTTTCCAGCCGGAAAAGGTGAATGCGGGCATACACGTTATTGTCTGGGATATCCGCTTACCCTATGCCCTGATGGCCCTACTGGTGGGCATGGCGTTAGGGTTAGCGGGCGCCGAAATGCAAACCATTTTAAATAATCCGCTGGCGACGCCGTTTACCCTTGGCGTATCGTCCGCGGCGGCTTTTGGCGCTGCGCTGGCGATTGTGTTGGGGATCGGTATTCCCGGTATTCCTGCCGCCTGGTTTATCCCGGCCAATGCGTTCATCTTTGCGCTTTTATCCGCGTTACTCCTGGACGGTATTACCCGTTGGACAGGCGTCGCCGCATCCGGAGTGGTGTTGTTCGGTATTGCGCTGGTATTCACCTTTAACGCGTTGGTCGCCATTATGCAGTTTGTGGCTGATGAAGATACGCTGCAGGGGCTGGTATTCTGGACGATGGGGAGCCTGGTCCGCGCGTCGTGGGAAAAATTGGGCGTACTGGCCGTGGTGTTTATTGCTGTGCTTTTTTGCGCGTTACGAAGCGCCTGGCAACTCACGGCATTACGTCTGGGCGAAGAGAGGGCGATGAGCTTTGGGGTTCATGTCCGCCGTTTACGCCTGCTGTCATTGTTGCGTATCAGCTTGTTATCAGCGCTGGCGGTAGCTTTCGTCGGGCCGATTGGTTTTATTGGTCTCGTTGCGCCGCACATTGCGCGAATACTGTTGGGGGAAGATCACCGTTTCTACCTTCCGGGCAGCGTGCTGATAGGCGGGCTGGTGTTATCGCTGGCCTCTATTGCGGCGAAAAATAGTATTCCGGGCGTCATGGTGCCGGTGGGGATTGTCACCTCGCTGGTCGGGGTTCCGTTCTTTTTAAGCATTGTATTGCGACATCGGGGGAGTCTCTGATGCGCAGGTTAATGCTCCGCTCATTTAGCGCCGGCTATTCCACTCAGCCGGTTATTGCAGATCTCAACGTTCCCTTACTGCCGCGCGGGAAAATTACCATTTTGCTGGGGCCGAACGGCTGTGGTAAATCGACGTTACTACGTTCGCTGGCCGGGCTGAATAACGTCGACGGCGAGGCGCTGCTTGATGGCGAAGATCTCATGTCGTTATCGTTTGCCGAGCGGGCGCAGAAAGTTGTGTTTTTGCCGCAGTCATTACCGCAGGGCGTACATCTGCATGTACTGGAGTCGATTATCGTGGTACTGCGGGCATCAGGCGGCAGAGACAATGCGCAGGGCAGAGCGCAGATACTGGCTATCCTTGAGCAATTGGGCATAACGCATCTGGCGTTGCAGTATCTCGACCAGCTTTCCGGCGGTCAGCGGCAGTTAGTGGGTCTGGCGCAATCGCTGATTCGTCGCCCTGAACTTCTGTTGCTGGATGAGCCGCTCAGCGCGCTGGATTTAAACTATCAGTTTCACGTAATGGATCTCGTGCGTCGGGATACCCAGGCGCAAAATAGGGTGACGATAGTCGTGGCGCATGACATTAATATTGCCCTGCGTCATGGTGACCATGTCCTGATGCTAAAAGACGGCAGGCTGGTCGCCAGCGGCGCGCCGGAGACGGTGATTACTGCGGAGCGTCTGGCTGAAGTGTACCGGGTACGAGGACGCGTGGAGCGCTGTTCGCAGGGGAAATTGCAGGTGGTGCTGGACGGCGTGATCGCTGTTTAAGACATATTGCCTGATGGCGCTGCGCTTATCCGGCCTACCCATTGCTCGTAGGCCGGATAAGGCAGTTATACCGCCATCCGGCAAAGGTGATTACTTCGCTTTACCCTGATTCGCCACGGCAGCCGCTTTCGCGGCGATTTCGTCAGCGTTACCCAGATAGTAATGTTTGATCGGCTTGAAGTTTTCGTCGAACTCATACACCAGCGGCACGCCGGTCGGGATGTTTAACTCAAGAATCTCATCTTCACTCATGTTATCCAGGTATTTCACCAGCGCACGCAATGAGTTACCGTGAGCGGCGATGATCACGCGCTCACCGCTCTTCATACGCGGCAGGATGGTGTCGTTCCAGTAAGGAATAACGCGGTCGATGGTCAGCGCCAGACTTTCGGTCAACGGCAGCTCTTTCTCGCTCAGTTTGGCATAACGTGGATCGTGACCCGGATAACGCTCATCATCTTTGGTCAGTTCCGGCGGCGTCACGGCAAAACCGCGGCGCCACTGCTTAACCTGCTCGTCACCATATTTTTCTGCCGTTTCCGCTTTATTCAGCCCTTGCAACGCGCCATAGTGACGTTCATTGAGTTTCCAGGATTTTTCCACCGGCAGCCACGCCTGATCCAGTTCATCCAGTACGTTCCACAGCGTATGGATAGCGCGTTTCAGTACGGAAGTGTAGGCAAAATCAAAGCTGAAACCTTCTTCTTTTAGCAGTTTACCCGCTGCTTTTGCTTCGCTTACGCCTTTTTCAGACAGGTCAACATCATACCAGCCGGTGAAACGGTTCTCTTTGTTCCATTGACTTTCACCGTGACGTACCAGAACCAGCTTAGTTACAGCCATACTCTCACTCCTATAAATCATATGTAATGATAATAATTCTCATTATATTGCCGCGAGGTGTTGGCGGCAATGCTTACGCATAACCATAGCGAAAATAGTGGCGCAGTGTAAGGTTCTTGTGAACTCAGAGTTGCGATTTTGTCTTTAAGTGGTGGAGGTTTGAGCAGGGCAATGGCGCGTAGGCCCGATAAGCTTGCGTCATCGGGCATGTAGCGGCATATCGTTAGAACGGAATAAACTGATACTCGGTCAGGCTGGCGTACTCCTCGCCAGGGCGAAGGATACAGTCAGGCTGCGGCCATTCAGGATGATTCGGGCTGTCCGGCAGCAGTTCGCTTTCCAGCGCCAGCCCTTGCCAGTCGGCATAAGGTTCCGGTCCGCGGGAAGGTGTACCCGCCAGATAATTGCCGGAATAAAACTGTAGCGCCGGGGCGGTGGTGTAAACCATCATTTGTAGCTTTCCATCCTGTGACCACAGACGGGCCGCCGGCTTTTTGCCATCACCCTGCGTCTGTAGCAGGAAAGCATGATCGTAGCTTTTAACCTTGCGCTGATCGTCATCGGCGAGAAACTCGCTGGCAATGACTTTTGGCATCCGGAAGTCAAACGAGGTATTGGCTACCGATTTTAGCCCCTGGCGTGGAATACCGGATTCATCTACCGGCAGATACTCATCCGCCAGAATTTGCAGCTTATGTTGGCGCACGTCGGTCCGATCGCCGTCCAGATTAAAATAGACGTGGTTGGTCAAATTCACCGGACAGGGTTTATCGACCGTCGCCCGGTAGGTGATGGAGATTCTATTGTCATCGGTCAGACGATATTGCGCCGTGGCGCAAAGATGGCCAGGAAAGCCCTGGTCGCCGTCATCAGAGGTGAGCGCGAATAATACCTGGCGATCGTTTTGGTTCACAATTTGCCAGCGGCGCTTGTCAAAGCCTTCCGGTCCGCCGTGTAGCTGGTTCTCGCCCTGGCTTGGGCTTAACTGTACGGTTTCGCCGGCAAACGTATAGCGGCTATTGGCGATACGGTTCGCGTAACGGCCAATAGAGGCGCCGAGGAATGACGTCTGTTCAGGGTAGTGTTCCGGGCTGGCGCAGCCCAGCAATGCTTCCCGAACGCTGCCGTCAGACAGCGGAATACGGGCGGAAAGAAGAGTGGCTCCCCAGTCCATCAGCGTTACCACCATCCCTGCGCTGTTGCGCAGGGTTAGCAGGCGGTACGGTTGACCATCGGGGGCCAGTGCGGGCGTTTCATTTAGCACTGTCCTGCTCCTTGTGACGGTTTGCATACATAAAAGGTTTCTTTGATTCCGGTTTTCGCTTCGTACTGTTGCGCAACGGCCTGCTGCACAGCGGGAACCAGATCTTCCGGGATCAGCGCGACAACACAGCCGCCAAAGCCGCCGCCGGTCATGCGCACGCCGCCTTGATCGCCGATGGTCGCTTTGACAATGTCTACCAGCGTGTCTATCTGCGGGACGGTAATTTCGAAATCATCGCGCATTGAGGCATGGGACTCCGCCATCAGTTGGCCCATACGTTGCAAATCACCTTTCTCCAGCGCGCTTGCCGCTTCAACGGTGCGCGCATTTTCGCTCAATACATGGCGAACGCGTTTTGCGACTACCGGGTCCAGTTCGCTGGCGACGGCATTGAACGCCTCAAGGCTGACATCGCGCAGGGCCGGCTGCTGGAAGAAACGGGCGCCGGTTTCGCACTGTTCACGGCGGGTATTATACTCGCTGCCCACCAGAGTGCGCTTAAAGTTACTGTTGATGATCACCACGGCGACGCCTTTCGGCATAGAAACCGCTTTGGCGCCGAGCGTACGGCAATCAATCAGCAACGCATGATCTTTTTTGCCGAGCGCAGAGATGAGCTGATCCATAATGCCGCAGTTACAGCCGACAAACTGGTTCTCGGCCTCTTGTCCGTTGAGCGCAATTTGCGCGCCGTCCAGCGGCAGGTGATAAAGCTGCTGGAAGACGGTGCCCACCGCCACTTCCAGCGAAGCGGAGGAGCTTAACCCGGCGCCCTGCGGCACATTGCCGCTGATGACCATATCCACGCCGCCAAACGCGTTGTTACGCTGTTGCAGGTGTTTCACTACGCCGCGCACATAGTTAGACCACTGCTGGCTATCGTGGGTCACGATCGGCGCATCCAGTGAAAATTCGTCCACCTGATTGTCGTAATCGGCGGCAATCACCCGTACGGTACGATCGTCGCGCGGCGCACAGCTAATTACGGTCTGGTAATCGATAGCGCAGGGCAGAACAAAACCATCATTGTAATCAGTGTGCTCGCCGATCAGATTGACGCGGCCTGGCGCCTGAATCGTGTGGGTAGCAGGGTAGCCGAAAATTTCAGCAAACAGCGCGCGCGTTTTCTCTTTCAGATTCATTTTTATACTCCGGATTCGCGAAAATGGATGTCGCTGACCGCGCGCAGGCGTTCAGCCGCTTGTTCTGCGGTTAAATCACGCTGGGTTTCCGCCAGCATTTCATAGCCGACCATAAATTTACGGACGGTCGCAGAGCGCAGCAGCGGCGGATAAAAGTGCGCGTGCAACTGCCAGTGTGCGTTTTCTTCACCGTTAAACGGCGCGCCGTGCCAGCCCATTGAGTAGGGGAAGGAACACTGAAACAGGTTGTCATAACGACTGGTCAGCTTTTTCAACGCCAGCGCCAGAGAGTCGCGCTGCTCGTCGCTTAAATCGGTAATGCGCAGGACATGCGTTTTGGGTAACAGTAGCGTTTCGAACGGCCACGCCGCCCAGTAAGGCACCACCGCCAGCCAGTGTTCGGTTTCGACCACGGTGCGGCTGCCGTCCGCCAGTTCTCGCTGGACATAATCTACCAGCATTGGCGGACGCTGTTCGGCGAAATAGGCTTTTTGTAAACGATCTTCGCGTTCGGCCTCATTCGGCAGGAAGCTGTTGGCCCAGACCTGTCCATGCGGATGCGGGTTCGAACAGCCCATCGCCGCGCCTTTATTTTCAAAGACCTGCACCCACGGATAGGTTTTGCCTAACTCGGCGGTCTGCGTTTGCCAGGTTCTGACGATTTCCGTCAGCGCGGGCAGGCTCAACTCCGGCAGCGTTTTACTGTGATCGGGAGAAAAGCAGATCACGCGGCTGGTGCCGCGCGCGCTCTGACAGCGCATCAGCGGATCGTGGCTGTCCGGCGCATCCGGCGTATCGGCCATCAGCGCCGCGAAATCGTTAGTAAAGACGTAAGTCCCTTTGTAATCGGGATTTTTATCGCCGGTGACACGCGTATTGCCCGCACACAAGAAGCAGTCCGGATCGTGGGCCGGCAGCATTTGCTGAGACGGCGTTTCCTGCGCCCCCTGCCAGGGGCGTTTTGCGCGATGCGGCGAAACCAGAACCCACTGGCCGGTAAGCGGGTTATAACGGCGATGCGGATGATCGATGGGATTAAATGGGGTCATAACAACGTCCTTAATCTGAGTATCCCTGCGGATGGCGTGACTGCCAGTGCCAAGTGTCCTGCGCCATTTCGTCAAGCGTGCGGGTGACGCGCCAGTTCAGCTCGCGATCGGCTTTGCTGGCATCCGCCCAATACGCCGGGAGATCGCCGTCGCGACGCGGCGCGAAGTGGTAATTAATGGGTTTACCGCAGGCTTTACTAAAGGCGTTGACCACATCCAGGACGCTACTGCCGACACCCGCGCCGAGGTTATAAATATGTACGCCGGATTTGTCCGCCAGTTTTTCCATCGCCACGACGTGCCCGTCGGCTAAGTCCATAACGTGAATGTAATCGCGTACGCCGGTGCCATCCTCGGTCGGGTAATCGTTGCCGAAAACGGCGAGCGATTCGCGACGACCCACGGCGACCTGGGCGATATAGGGCATCAGGTTATTCGGAATACCTTGCGGATCTTCTCCCATGTCGCCCGACGGGTGCGCGCCGACCGGATTGAAATAACGCAGCAGCGCAATACTCCACTCCGGCTGGGCTTTTTGCAGATCGGTGAGGATCTGTTCTACCATCAATTTACTTTTGCCGTAGGGGCTTTGCGGCGTGCCGGTAGGAAAACTTTCGACGTAAGGAATTTTGGGCTGATCGCCATAAACGGTGGCAGAGGAGCTAAAAATAAGGTTTTTAACGTTGGCCGCACGCATGGCGCTGACCAACCGCAGCGTACCGTTGACGTTGTTGTCATAGTACTCCAGCGGCTTGGCGACCGATTCGCCGACGGCTTTCAGGCCGGCAAAGTGAATCACGGTATCAATCGCGTGATCGTGCAGAATTTCGGTTATAAGCGCTTCGTTGCGAATATCGCCTTCGACAAAGGTCGGGTGCTTACCGCCCAGACGTTCAATAACGGGCAGCACGCTGCGCTTGCTGTTGCAGAGGTTATCGAGGATGACGACGTCATGACCATTTTGCAGCAATTGTACGCAGGTATGACTTCCAATGTAACCGCTACCACCTGTAACCAATACTCTCATAATTCGCTCCGTTAAGCCTATGGTATGGAATAACCATAGCATAACAAAGATGCGAAAAGTGTGACATGTAATAAATTAGTGGAATCGTTTACACGCTGGTGATTTTACGCATTTATATCAATTAAATGATTACAAATCATCTGACTTGAGAATGCTTCTGCTTTTTATCCGAAAAAAAGGCGCGTTACGCGCCTGGGAATGAAACGGACGGGGCAGGAGCTGTCAGTCTTTTTTACGCGAGAGTAGCTTCCTGGCGAGCGCCCCGACAGCGACGACGCCGATGGCGGTCACTTTCCAGAATTTAAGTAACGCGATACCGAGCATAGCAAGCAGTCCTACTTTCTTGGCCGCGATACCGCCAATCAGCGCGGCGAGCTCATACTCCGCTATTTTGTCCGTTGATTCGTTGAAGTCAGCGTAGCGTTGTCCAGCGTTGAACTTGACGGAACTGAGAATTCTTTTCGCCAGAGGGATTTCGTGGTCAACAGAACCTCTGTCGGTCACCAGATTTAAAGAAAAATAACCTTCACGTCCCAGCAGATAGGTGTTGTAGTTCACGCCTTGTTCATTCAGTGGTTCGTTGGTGCCGATATCCTGGATGGCGGCGGACCAGATCAGACGATGATTGGTTGCATCGTAGGTAGGCTTCTCGATCCAGCCAATAATTTCTATCGGCTCAATGCCTTTTGCAATACGATCTTTATTCGCTTCTTTTGTGCCTTTGCGCAGGTTATCCATTAATTCATCGGCATCCCAGTTTTTTGCATCATCATCTTTTACATAACCAGAATCATCATATTCGATAGAAATAAATCCATTCATTTCCTTTTTAAATACGAGACCGTAAAAATATTCATCGTCAACATAGTTACCAATTTCACGCATAAATACCGCCGCTTCTTTTGCGGGTATCCAGGTAAATCCTTCCGGTAGATTAAGCGTGGCTTTATCACCTAAACTAATCTTTGTCGGACCCGCAACGGCGGCGCGACTCATGCCTTCAACAGCGACCTCAACGGCGGTTTTACGCGCTTCCTGCGCAGCGGTCGGCTTTTGCTCAGCATAACTGCTGGGGCAAAATAACATGGCTGCCAGTAAAAATAGTATTATTTGTGGAAAACGAAAAGCCATAATGAATCCCTTGTATTCACATACGACATCATTGTCGAAAATTTCAGGATTATTATGACAATGAGGCGGTCAGCGATTCAAGAGATAGTAAGCTTATCGACCGTTATTATTATTCTTAATAAAAGGAGAGTGGTTCCAGAATGGCGCGCGGCGCCATTCTGATAATACATTTAATTATTGCATCGTCCGGAAACGTACTTATAACGTTCGCCCTCTGGTACAAATTCCAGCCGGTGGGTAATACAGGCAGGCGCATCCTCTGCATGATGGGAAACGAACAGCAGTTGAGTCTCTCCCTGGCGAATTAATACATCCACAAAACGGCGTACCAGTTGGCGGTTCAGCGGGTCCAACCCTTGCAGCGGCTCATCCAGAATCAACACTGTCGGATGTTTAACCAGCGCGCGCACGATTAGCGCCAGCCGCTGCTGTCCCCAAGAGAGACTGTGGAAGGGGGCATCCGCCGTACGCTTATCGATTCCCAGAATATCCAGCCACTGTTGCGCCAGTTTTCGTTGCCTGTCTGAAACGGCCTGGTAAATGCCGATAGAATCGAAATAGCCGGAGAGAATGACATTGCGTACCGTGGTACTGACGCGGTAATCCAGATGTAAACTGCTGCTGACGTAGCCGATATGTTTTTTGATATCCCAGATTGTTTCGCCGCTTCCTCGCCGCCGCCCGAACAGCGTAAGATCGTTGCTGTAGCCTTGCGGATGATCGCCAGTAATAAGGCTAAGCAACGTAGACTTACCCGCTCCGTTAGGACCGACGATCTGCCAGTGTTCGCCCGGATTGACTCGCCAGCTTAGGTGGTGGAGGATAGGGCGATCGTTATACGAGACTACGCCATCGTTAAGTACGATCCGTGGTTCGCCATCGGGTAACGCATGGCGGGCGGAAGGTTCGTCCGGTTCGGGTAATTGTACGTCGGTCAGACGCTCGCTGTGCGCGAGTTGAGCGACCAACGCCCGTTGCAGTAACTCTGCCGTCGTTCCGGTCTCCGCCAGCGTACAGTCGGCAAGCACGCCGGCAAACTGCACGAAGTCCGGGATCTCATCAAAACGGTTGAGTACCAGCGCCAGGGTCATACCCGCCTGGTTCAACGCCGTCAGGCGTTGTGCCAGTTGTTGACGGGCGGTCACGTCAAGTCCGTCGAACGGTTCATCAAGGATTAATAACTCCGGCTCAGACATCAGCGCCTGACACAGCAGCGCTTTTCGCGTCTCGCCGGTAGAAAGGTATTTAAAACGCCTGTTGAGTAAAGCGGAAATGCCAAACTGCTGCGCCAGCATCGCATAGCGGGCAGGATGGTGAACATCATCCTGAATAATTTCCGCGGTAGTGCGCCCGGTATCGTCTTCGCCAGGACTGAGCATATCGGTGTTATTACGTTGCCACTCATCGCTGACCAGCTTTTGCAATTGTTCAAAGGACAGACGGGTAATGCGGGTAAACTGACACTGGCGCTCGCCTGTTAATAATGGCAGTTCACCCGCCAGCGCGCGGGCGAGCGCCGACTTCCCGCTCCCGTTAGCCCCAACGAATGCCCAGCTATCGCCCGCATTGAGCGTCAGCGAATCCAGATGAAGTGTTTTTGTATCGCTCAGACGAAACGTGCCTTGCGAAATTTGCAACGATGACATTTTGCATCCCATTTTTTGCAGCGATGAATGACAGGGATACGTCTTTCGGCAACGGATGTCAATGTGCTTAGCACAACGTTGCAATAATCACTCTGTCCGCATTAAACCAGGCAATCACGTCATCGCCTTCCTTTAACGTGGCGGCATCCGCAGTCGGTATCGTGGCGCACAGCGTCTGGCCGTCCGGCAGCGCCATCAACACTTCACACTGTTCCGCGCCGCGCTCGATATGGCTGATCGTTCCCGACAACTGATTGTCAGCTGCGCGCGCAACGGCTGCATCCCGGGTAATGCCAACCCACGGCGCTTTTAGCAGGATCAGCACTTCTTTTCCCTCCTCCAGGCCGAGACGCTCGCCGCTTTGCGCCGTCAGCGCGACTTTGAGCCGCGTTTTGCCGTCGGCCAGCAGCACGTCGACATGCTGTTGCACCTGATCGCGATCGCGGGCGGTAATGGTGCCGAACCACTGATTTCGGGCGCTGGTTTGCAGTGAAAAGCGGGAGATAGCGGCCAGCAGACTGTCAAGCGGCAGGGCGTCATCGTCGCTTAACACATCGAACGCTTTTTGCTGAATTTGGCCCAGCAAATCGTAAAGCTGGATCAGACGCTGACCATAGCGGGTTAATACCGCGCCGCCGCCGCCTTTGCCGCCCGTTGCGCGTTCAACCAGCATATGTTCGCTAAGCTGGTTCATGTCGTTTATCGCATCCCAGGCGCTCTTATAGCTGATTCCCGCGTCTTTCGCGCCCTGACTAATCGAGCCGGAAAGCGCAATGTGTTTCAGCAGAGAGATACGTCGGGGATCGGCAAAAAGCTTTTGCTGAAGTTTCAGGGTAAGAAGGATTTCGGCCTGCATAACCAGCTCCTAGTAAAAAGACTATTGTGACTGAAAAGCGCGTCAGCGCAAAGCCGACCGCACAAAAGGGGAGTGCTTTTCTGTGTGATGCGGTTAAAATACAAAAAGGACTATATCTGGAGTTGCCCATGTTAGAGTTATTAAAAAGTCTGGTATTCGCCGTCATCATGGTACCGGTAGTGATGGCCATCATCCTCGGTCTGATTTACGGTCTGGGTGAGGTGTTCAACATTTTTTCCGGTATCGGTCAGAAAGACCAGTCCAGACAGAACCGCTGATTTCCCCAAACGCCCGCTCAGTCGGGCGTTTTTGTTACTCAAGATCCTGCTTTTCCTGCCGATATTTTCTGTGTTTAATCGTTAATGGGTATGAATAACCGCTGGGAAACCCCTGAGATTATCGTTATATTGTTGTTTACATAACGAAACGCACAAGGAGTTACAGATGGCGCATTCCTGGTTACGCCTGGTCGCAGGGGCGACATTATCTTTCGTCATCGCTGGTCATGCGCTGGCGGATGAAGGCAAGATCACCGTATTCGCCGCCGCGTCGCTAACGAACGCGATGCAAGACATTGCGGCAGAATATAAAAAAGAGAAAAATGTGGATGTGGTCTCCTCATTCGCCTCCTCTTCAACGCTGGCGCGCCAGATAGAAGCGGGCGCGCCGGCGGACCTGTTCATCTCTGCTGATCAGAAATGGATGGATTACGCAGCCGATAAAAAAGCGGTGGATACCACGACGCGCGAAACATTGCTTGGCAATAGCCTGGTAGTGGTAGCGCCGAAAGCCAGCGAGCAGAAACCGTTTACCATCGACAACAAAACGGACTGGATTCATCTGCTGAACGGCGGGCGTCTGGCGGTGGGCGATCCGCAACACGTACCGGCGGGAATTTATGCCAAAGAAGCGCTGCAAAAGCTGGGCGCATGGCAAACGCTTGAACCGAAACTGGCGCCGGGCGAGGATGTGCGCGGTGCGTTGGCGTTGGTCGAACGTAACGAAGCGCCTTTAGGCATTGTATACGGTTCTGATGCGGTCGCCAGCAAGGGGGTCAACGTGGTGGCGACGTTCCCGGAAGATTCACATAAAAAAGTGGAATACCCCATCGCTATCGTGGAGGGGCATAAAAATGCGGCCGTCAGCGCGTTCTATGATTACCTGAAAGGACCGCAGGCCTCGGCAATCTTTAAACGTTATGGATTTACGACGAAGTAATGATACTGACCGATCCAGAATGGCAGGCTGTCCTTCTTAGCCTGAAAGTGTCTTCCCTGGCCGTGCTGTTTAGCCTGCCGTTTGGGATCTTTTTTGCCTGGTTACTGGTGCGATGCCGGTTTCCGGGCAAAGCCTTACTTGATAGTGTCCTGCATCTGCCGCTGGTGCTGCCGCCGGTGGTGGTCGGCTATCTGCTGCTGGTGTCGATGGGGCGACGCGGGTTTATTGGCCAGTGGCTGTATGACTGGTTCGGTCTCACGTTTGCCTTTAGCTGGCGCGGCGCCGTGCTGGCGGCGGCGGTGATGTCCTTCCCGCTGATGGTGCGGGCCATTCGGCTGGCGCTGGAGGGGGTGGATATCAAGCTTGAACAGGCCGCCAGAACGCTGGGCGCCGGGCGCTGGCGCGTTTTTCTGACTATCACCTTACCGCTTACCCTGCCGGGTATTATTGTTGGTACGGTGCTGGCGTTTGCCCGTTCGCTTGGCGAATTTGGCGCGACCATTACCTTTGTTTCCAATATTCCGGGCGAAACCCGCACCATACCTTCCGCCATGTATACCTTGATCCAGACGCCGGGCGGGGAGAGCGCGGCGGCGAGGCTGTGCGTGATTTCGATTGTATTAGCGCTGATTTCGCTGTTGATTTCTGAATGGCTGGCGCGGATTAGCCGTGAACGGACGGGGCGCTAACCATGCTGGAGCTTAATTTTTCCCAGACGCTGGGAACGCACTGTTTAACCCTCAACGAAACGCTGCCAGCCAGTGGGATCACGGCTATCTTTGGCGTCTCCGGCGCGGGAAAAACCTCGCTGATTAATGCCATCAGCGGTTTGACTCGCCCGCGAAAAGGACGCATCGTGCTGAATGGCCGGGTGTTGCATGACGCGGAAAACGGTATCTGTTTAACGCCGGAAAAGCGCCGCATCGGTTATGTTTTCCAGGATGCGCGCCTGTTCCCCCATTACAAAGTACGCGGCAATTTGCGCTATGGCATGGCGAAAAGCATGACCGGTCAGTTTGATAAGCTGGTGTCGCTGCTGGGAATTGAAGCGTTGCTTGATCGCCTGCCGGGGAGCCTGTCCGGCGGAGAAAAACAGCGCGTAGCGATAGGCCGGGCATTGCTCACCGCCCCGGAGTTGCTGCTGTTGGACGAACCGTTGGCCTCGCTGGATATCCCGCGTAAACGCGAATTACTGCCGTACCTGCAACGGCTGGCGCGAGAAATCAATATTCCCATGCTGTATGTCAGCCATTCTCTCGATGAAATTCTCCACCTGGCGGATAAAGTCATGGTGCTGGAGGATGGACAGGTTAAAGCGTTTGGCCCGCTGGAAGAAGTCTGGGGAAGCAGCGTTATGCACCCGTGGCTGCCGAAAGAGCAACAGAGCAGTATTCTGAAAGTCAGCGTGCTGGAGCATCACCCGCATTATGCCATGACCGCTCTGGCGCTTGGCGACCAGCACCTGTGGGTAAATAAACTCAATCAGCCGCTGCAATCCACACTGCGTATTCGTATACAGGCGTCGGATGTCTCGCTGGTACTACAGCCGCCGCAGCAGACCAGTATCCGCAACGTATTACGGGCAAAAGTGGCGAATTGTTATGACGATAACGGGCAGGTGGAAGTCCAGCTTGAAATAGGCGGCAGAACGCTGTGGGCGCGAATAAGCCCGTGGGCCAGGGATGAGCTGAATATCAAGCCTGGCCTGTGGCTTTACGCGCAGGTGAAAAGCGTTTCTATCACCGCCTGACTATAGCAGGTGGGTGTATATAAATTTGGCGATGCTATCGGTAGTGTTATCGCCGATCACAAAGTCAGCGCGCGCTTTCACCGCCTCATCGGCGTTGCCCATCGCAACGCCGGTGCCTGCCGCCTCCAGCATACTGATGTCGTTGTAGTTATCGCCGAAAGCGATCACATTTTTCATTGACCCTCCCTGCGCTTCTATCCACTGGGTAAGGCGCTTGCCTTTACTGTTGCCTTTGCGCGCGATATCCACCTGATCGTGCCATGACCATTCACACTCCAGGCCAAGCGCCTGTTCAACATGCTGACCGAACCGCTGTAGTCTGGGAATATCTTCATCGGTAAGCGCAAACTTCCACACGGCATTCACGTCGCGCGCCGCCTGCGCCAACGAAGAGACCTGTGTAAAGGTCGGACGTTGCTCCGGCGGCAAGGTCTGCGCCCACCGGGAGGTACGCACGACGTGACCGGTTGGGTGTTCGTAAAGCATAGCGTCATCAACATACATCAGGCCGTGAATCTGATGCTCATCCAGTAAATCAATCAACTGCAACGCCTTATCCACGGGCATAGGATCGGCATCCAGGACAGTTTTAGCTTGATAATCATACAAATAGGTGCCGTTGCAGCAAATAGCAGGTGTTTCCAGCGCCAGCGCCTGATAAAAAGGATGAATAGCAACGTGATGGCGACCAGTGACAATGATAAGTTGAAAGCCCGCCTCTTTGGCGCGTGATAGCGCTTCAAGCGAGGAGGGGAGTAAGGTTTTATGCGGGGTTAATAATGTTCCGTCTAAATCGAGGGCAATCACGCGTGCAGTCATAATTTTTTCCAGATTAAGAGTAATAATTCCGTCTGTCGGCATGGTACACCGGGACGGTAAGCAGACAAAATTCTGCGTCTGAATTCAGCATTCGCCGTCAAAAGCGACTACGTTAAGCTGTGTCCTGTTATTGCAGCTACATGCCATATGCAAAGGAGTATTCATGAAACAAACAGTCTATACCGCCAGCCCTGAGAGTCAGCAAATTCACGTCTGGAGCCTGAACCACGAAGGGACGCTGACGCTGGTGCAGGTCGTGGATGTGCCCGGTCAGGTTCAGCCGATGGTGGTCAGTCCGGATAAACGCTACCTCTATGTCGGCGTGCGCCCGGAGTTTCGTGTCCTGGCGTATCGTATTGCGCCGGATGATGGCGCGCTGACGTTTGCCGCCGAATCCGCCCTGCCGGGTAGCCCGACCCATATTTCTACCGATCATCATGGTCGTTTTGTCTTTGTCGGATCGTATAACGCCGGTAATGTCAGCGTGACGCGCTTACAGGATGGCCTGCCGGTTGAGCTGGTGGATGTGGTGGAAGGGCTGGACGGCTGCCACTCGGCAAATATTACGCCGGATAACCGTACCCTGTGGGTGCCTGCGCTAAAACAGGATCGCATTTGTCTGTTTACGCTAAGCGATGACGGCCATCTGGTGGCCCAGGAGCCGGCGGAAGTAAATACAGTTGAAGGGGCAGGCCCGCGTCATATGGTCTTCCACCCGAATCGACAATATGCGTATTGCGTCAATGAACTGAACAGTTCGGTGGATGTCTGGCAGCTTAAAAATCCGCATGGCGAGATAGAGTGCGTACAAACCCTGGATATGATGCCCGCCGATTTTTCCGATACCCGCTGGGCGGCGGATATTCATATTACGCCGGATGGACGGCATCTGTATGCCTGTGACCGCACCGCCAGTCTGATTACCGTCTTTAGTGTCTCCGAAGATGGCAGCGTACTGAGCGTTGAAGGCTTCCAGCCGACGGAAGCCCAACCGCGCGGCTTTAATATCGACAACAGCAGGAAATACCTGATTGCTGCGGGTCAAAAATCACATCATATCGCGGTCTATGAAATTACGGGCACTCAGGGGTTGCTGACGGAAAAAGGCCGTTATGCCGTCGGCCAGGGGCCAATGTGGGTTGTGGTGAACGCGTACTAAAGCGCTGTGTGCCGGAGGGCGGCGGGCTGGAGCTCACCAGGGCAGGATGCCTGATTAATTTCAATAAACATCGCTTGCAGTAAAACCACGGGCCGCCACATCTGCTGCGGCGGCCCGTTTATAAGCCTGAACCGGAACGGCGATTACTGCTTAGGTTCCGTCACTACTTTACTGCCTACACCGCGGTTGTTGTATTCCCACATGCGGTTGTAGTTCGTGTCGTTCAGATTACGCTGCACCTCGTCTTTGTCATCCACGGTTCCCGTATTTCCAGCAAACGGACGTTTCGAGATGACCGCGTCGGCCCACGGTTTGGCAACGTTGAAGCCCTCGTTAATCACGCTGTCGCGGATCACGACCTGACCGTTGGTGTTGGCGTCGACATCCAGCGAGCGGCCAAGCTGCGCAACGCCATCGCCGGAGGCGTTAAAGCGGCTGTTGATCGCCAAAAAGCCATAGTAAATATTGGACAGCGTCGCCGGGGCGAAGACGTAGGCTTCCTGCTGTGTGCGGGAGTTGACGACCTGGAAGTTGGTGTTATCGAACACCACGGCGCCGCGTCCGGAAACCATATCCACATCGCCTTCAATATAGCTGTTCGTCACCAGCGTACGCGGCTGGCGATCGGTTTGCAGACGGTTCTGCACGCCGCTGTTGGTCACAAAGAAGGTGTTCTGGCGGCCAAGGATATTGACCTTGTTAATCTGGACTTTGTCGCCATCGGTACGCAGCGCCACCGCCGGATGGTTTCCGGCATCGACACTGTCGCCCAGCGTGTTCTCGATGGTCAGATTTTGTAGCTGCAGACCGTTATTCTGCGACCAGAACGCGGCAGAACACATTACACCGATCGTCGCGGCGTGTTTGCTTTGGCAGTTATCGAACATATACCAGGCGGGTTTACCAGGCATATATTTCCCGCCGGGATTCACTGCGCGGCGCCAGTCAGCGACACTCATTTCACCATCAATCGCCATCCCAATTTTTACATCGATCGGTTTTTCACCGGTCCCGTACAGGGTCAGACTTCCCGGCGCGGCGGGAACATACACGGTCCCCTGATAGTCGCCCGGCATAATAGCAATGTACTGGCGTTTGTTCGTGCGTTTAACCATTGCCGCATCGATCGCGGCCTGAATCGAGGTGTGCGTAACGCCTGGCGTACCTGCCGGCCCCACCACAAAGTCAGGCTGTGCGGGCAGGGTAATCGGCGACGGCGACCACGGGGCGGTATTCGGCGTCAGGGAGGCAAAATAGCGCGCAGCAACGAAGTTTTTCGCTTCATTTGCCGACAGAATGGGGCGCGAGGCGGTGCCAGGCGCGGTTTGATCGGAAGGGATCTGATCGGGTGGCGTAGAGCTACAGGCGCTCAGCGTCACGCCAAAAGCCAGTGCCAGCGCCAGACGGGAAACCGATAATGTATTCACAGGTTGCTCCGGGCTTGAAAAAGTTAAATGACATCCATTGAAGCCTGCTTTTTTATACTAAGTTGAACGAAACGGGAAGGCGAAAAGGTAAAAAGTTCCTTTTCAGGCTGGAAACACCTGTAGCATCAGATAGTTTTATCACAATTAAGCAACAACTTTCGCGCTTTGAGTTGACAATCCGGAGCAGAAAGAAAATAAATGTCTATACAACTCATGACAGGCAAGAGAGCGACAGGAATGCGGCAACTTTTACCGGGCGATACTGTCTGGCGAAACATCAGGCTGGCGACAATGGACCCGCAGCGGCAAGCCCCGTACGGGCTGGTGGATAGCCAGGCGCTGATTGTACGCGAAGGGCATATTTGCGATATCGTGCCAGAGACGCAGCTTCCTGTCAGTGGGGACAATATCCATGATATGCAGGGACGACTGGTAACCCCGGGACTTATCGATTGCCACACGCATCTGGTGTTTGCCGGTAACCGCGCCGCAGAGTGGGAGCAGCGGCTTAACGGCGCGTCATACCAGCATATTAGCGCTCAGGGCGGCGGCATTAACGCGACGGTATCAGCAACCCGCGCCTGTGCGGAGGAGACGCTCTACCTGCTGGCGCGCGAACGCATGATGCGCCTTGCCAGCGAAGGCGTTACGCTGCTGGAGATTAAATCCGGCTATGGTCTGGAGCTGGCGACAGAAGAAAAGCTGTTGCGCGTCGCTGCAAAACTTGCTGCCGAAAACGCTATCGACATTAGCCCCACGCTATTGGCCGCTCATGCTACGCCAGCGGAGTATCGTGACGACCCGGACGGCTACATCACTCTGGTCTGCGAGACGATGATTCCGCAGCTCTGGCAAAAAGGGTTATTTGATGCGGTAGACCTCTTTTGCGAGAGCGTCGGCTTTAATGTGGCCCAGAGTGAGCGCGTGTTGCAGACGGCGAAGGCGTTAGGTATTCCCGTTAAAGGCCATGTTGAGCAGCTTTCGCTGTTGGGCGGCGCGCAGCTGGTGAGTCGTTATCAGGGTTTATCGGCGGATCATATCGAATATCTTGATGAAGCGGGCGTCGCGGCGATGCGTGACGGCGGTACTGTCGGCGTGTTGTTGCCCGGCGCGTTTTATTTTCTGCGCGAGACGCAGCGCCCGCCGGTTGAACTGCTGCGCCGCTATCAGGTGCCTGTCGCCGTCGCCAGCGATTTCAATCCCGGCACCAGCCCGTTTTGCAGTTTGCATCTGGCGATGAATATGGCCTGCGTACAGTTTGGTCTGACGCCGGAAGAGGCATGGTCGGGCGTTACGCGCCATGCCGCTCGCGCGCTGGGAAGACAGGCGACGCATGGGCAGATCAGGGCCGGCTACCGGGCGGATTTTGTGGTGTGGGATGCTGAACAGCCGGTAGAGATTGTGTATGAGCCGGGGCGTAACCCTTTATATCAGCGGGTATACAGAGGACAAATCTCATGACGCAATGGTATCCGGCTTCTCCGGCGCTCTGGCAGGGGCGCGATGACAGTATAGAAGCGCCGGATGCGCGGCGTCTGTTTCAGACCGTCACGCGCAGCGAGGCCTTTTTCCCCGAAAACTGGCAGCAAAAGATCGCGTTAATGGGATTTGCCTGCGACGAGGGGGTAAAACGCAATTCAGGCCGTCCCGGCGCGGCAGGCGGCCCGGACGCGTTGCGTAAGGCGCTGGCGAATATGGCCAGCCATCAGGGACATGAACGGCTGGTGGATTTAGGCAATTGGGTTGCGCCGACGCCCGATCTGGAAGGCGCGCAGCAGGCCTTGCGCGATGCGGTAAGCCGCTGTCTGCGGGCCGGGATGCGCACGCTGGTAATGGGCGGCGGGCATGAAACCGCGTTTGGACACGGCGCGGGGGTGCTGGACGCGTTTGCGCAGGAAAGCGTAGGGATCATTAATCTTGATGCGCATCTGGATCTCCGTCAGACCGACCGGGCAACATCCGGGACGCCGTTTCGTCAACTGGCGCAGCTATGCGACGCGCAGAGCCGCGCGTTTCATTATGCTTGTTTCGGCGTGAGCCGTGCGGCGAATACGCAGGCGTTGTGGCGGGAAGCGCAGTGGCGAAATGTTACCGTGGTGGAGGATCTGGACTGCCATGACGCGCTGGCGCAGATGACGCAGTTTATTGACAAGGTGGATAAAATTTATCTGACTATCGATCTCGACGTATTGCCTGTCTGGGAAATGCCGGCCGTCTCCGCTCCCGCAGCGCTGGGCGTGCCGCTGATACAGGTTCTGCGTTTAATTGAGCCGGTTTGCCGCAGCGGAAAATTACAGGCGGCGGATCTGGTTGAATTTAATCCACGCTTTGATGAAGATGGCGCAGCGGCGCGCGTGGCGGCGCGGCTTGGCTGGCAAATCGCGCACTGGTGGCGTTAATCTGTCATCCGGAAAACATTATCCGCATAAGGAAGGCTTCACGCATGTATTCATCCCGCTCCCGTTCTGCGCCTGCGCCTTTTTACGAAACGGTGAAACAGGACATCTGTAAAAAAATAGCCGGCGGCGTCTGGCAGCCGCACGATCGCATTCCGTCGGAAGCTGAACTGGTCGCTCAGTATGGCTTTAGCCGAATGACCATCAACCGGGCGCTGCGTGAGCTGACGGATGAAGGGTGGCTGGTGCGTTTACAGGGCGTGGGGACGTTTGTCGCCGAACCGAAAGGCCAGTCCGCACTGTTTGAAGTCCGCAGTATCGCCGAGGAGATTGCCGCCCGCCATCATCAGCATCGTTGTGAGGTGCTCACGCTGGAGCGTGTGCGGGCAAACGCCATCCAGGCCAGCGCTCTCAACGTCAATGAGAGTGATGTCATTTTCCATTCCATCATGGTGCATTATGAAAACGATCTGCCGGTACAAATTGAAGATCGCTGCGTGAATGCGGATATTGCCGTGGATTACCTGACGCAGGATTACCGTCAGACCACGCCGCACGCTTATTTGTCGCGGATCGCGCCGCTAACGGAAGGGGAACATATTGTGGAGGCGGTGCGCGCCACGGCGCAAGAGTGCGCGTGGTTAACTATCAAAGAGCATGAGCCTTGTCTGCTCATTCGTCGTACAACCTGGTCCGCGTCGCGGATTGTTTCTCACGCCCGCTTACTTTTCCCCGGGTCGCGCTACCGGCTACAGGGACGATTTATCTCCTGAGCGGCTGCTGCCGGAAAACGTGATTGCTGACACAATATAACAAAATTGTATCATTTTTGTTAATTCTATTCTTGTGCTTACTTGTATAGATAAGTATATGTCTGATTCTTATCTGTGGGTCTGCGGCGGTGCCTGATAGTGGCGTTTTAGCGTTATTTGGCGATGGCAGACCGATAATAATGAGGAGTCATTGCTATGCCTGAAAGCAAGTATCGTCAGCAGACTATCCGCGCGCCCCGAGGCACGGTATTAACGGCGAAAAGCTGGCTGACAGAAGCCCCGCTGCGGATGTTAATGAATAATCTCGATCCTGACGTGGCGGAAAATCCGCATGAGCTGGTGGTCTACGGCGGGATTGGTCGCGCCGCGCGCAACTGGGAATGCTATGACGCTATTGTTGATGCGCTCACCCGGCTGGAGGCGGACGAAACGTTGCTGATTCAGTCTGGCAAACCGGTCGGCGTATTTAAAACGCACGACAACGCGCCGCGGGTATTAATCGCCAACTCCAACCTGGTTCCCCACTGGGCGACATGGGAACACTTTAACGAACTGGATGCGAAAGGGCTGGCGATGTACGGTCAAATGACGGCCGGAAGCTGGATCTATATCGGTAGTCAGGGAATCGTGCAGGGAACATACGAAACCTTTGTCGAGGCGGGGCGTCAGCACTATAACGGCACGCTGGCGGGACGCTGGGCGCTGACCGCCGGGCTGGGCGGCATGGGCGGCGCGCAACCGCTAGCCGCGACGCTGGCCGGAGCGTGTTCGCTGACGATTGAATGCCAGCAAAGCCGTATCGATTTTCGTCTGCGTACTCGCTACGTGGATGAGCAGGCCGCCACGCTGGATGACGCGCTGGCCCGCATTACGCGCTACACCCGCGAGGGGAAAGCCGTGTCCGTCGCCCTGTGCGCGAACGCGGCGGATATCCTGCCGGAACTGGTTAATCGCGGCGTGCGCCCGGACCTGGTGACCGATCAGACCAGCGCCCACGATCCGCTACATGGCTATTTGCCCTCCGGCTGGTGCTGGGAGGAGTATCAGAAAAACGCGCAATCCGATCCCCGGGGGACGATGCAGGCAGCGAAACGTTCCATGGCGGCGCATGTTCGGGCGATGCTGGCGTTCAGTAAAATGGGCGTGCCGACCTTTGACTATGGCAACAATATTCGCCAGATGGCGAAAGAGATGGGGGTGGAAAACGCCTTTGATTTTCCGGGATTTGTGCCAGCCTATATTCGTCCGCTGTTCTGTCGTGGCATCGGGCCGTTTCGCTGGGTGGCGCTGTCCGGCGATCCGCAGGATATCTATAAAACCGATGCCAAAGTCAAAGAGATAGTGGCTGAGGATAAACATCTGCATCACTGGCTGGATATGGCGCGTGAGCGCATTCATTTTCAGGGGCTACCGGCGCGTATCTGCTGGGTAGGCTTGGAGTGGCGGCAAAAACTGGGGCTGGCGTTCAACGAAATGGTGCGTTGCGGCGAGGTATCCGCGCCCATTGTGATTGGCCGCGATCACCTGGATTCCGGTTCTGTCGCCAGCCCTAACCGTGAAACCGAAGCGATGCGCGACGGTTCCGACGCGGTTTCCGACTGGCCGCTGTTAAATGCGTTGCTGAATACCGCCAGCGGGGCGACATGGGTATCGCTCCATCATGGCGGCGGGGTGGGGATGGGTTTTTCGCAACACGCCGGTATGGTGATTGTCTGTGATGGCACTGACGAGGCCGCCGCGCGTATTCGCCGCGTGTTACACAACGATCCGGCGACGGGCGTCATGCGTCATGCCGATGCCGGATATGATCTCGCGGTGGAATGCGCTGTTGAGCAAGGTCTGAATTTACCGATGGTTGCGGCGACGCAGGGGAAAGGCTGATATGAACACCATGACACTCACTCCGGGGCAGTTAAGCCTCTCTCAACTGTACGATGTCTGGCGTCATCCGGTACAGCTTCGGCTGGACGCCAGCGCCATTGACGGCATTAACGCCAGTGTTGCGTGCGTCAATGATATTGTTGCCGAAGGGCGTACCGCCTACGGCATCAACACCGGTTTCGGCCTGCTGGCGCAGACGCGCATCGCTGATGAAGACTTGCAAAATCTACAGCGATCGTTGGTGCTGTCTCACGCCGCGGGCGTAGGCGACCCACTGGATGACGCGATGGTGCGTCTGATCATGGTATTGAAAATCAATAGCCTGGCGCGCGGGTTTTCCGGGATTCGGTTGAGCGTGATAGAGGCGCTCATCGCTCTGGTGAATGCCGGCGTGTATCCGCTGATTCCGGCAAAAGGGTCGGTTGGCGCGTCGGGCGACTTAGCGCCTCTGGCGCATCTGTCGCTGACGCTACTTGGCGAAGGAAAAGCGCGCTGGCAGGGCGAATGGCTTCCGGCGCAGGCGGCGCTAAAAAAGGCCGGACTGGAACCTGTCGCGCTGGCGGCCAAAGAGGGGCTGGCGCTGCTTAACGGCACCCAGGCGTCGACGGCCTTCGCGCTGCGCGGTTTGTTTGAGGCACAGGAATTATTTGCCTCCGCCGTCGTCTGCGGCGCGCTGACTACCGAAGCCGTACTGGGATCGTGCCGTCCTTTTGATGCGCGCATTCATGCCGCGCGCGGACAACAGGGGCAAATTGACGTCGCGCGGTTGTTCCGGCATCTGCTGACCGATACCAGCGCCATTGCTGAATCACATCACCACTGTCATAAAGTTCAGGACCCGTATTCCCTCCGCTGCCAGCCGCAGGTAATGGGCGCTTGTCTGACCCAGTTACGTCAGACGAAAGAGGTACTGCTGGCTGAGGCCAATGCGGTGTCCGATAATCCGCTGGTCTTTGCCGAGGCGGGGGAGGTGATCTCCGGCGGTAACTTCCATGCTGAACCGGTTGCCATGGCGGCGGATAATCTGGCGCTGGCGATAGCGGAAATCGGCGCGCTATCGGAGCGGCGCATCACGCTGATGATGGATAAACATATGTCGCAGTTACCGCCGTTCCTGGTGAAAAATGGCGGCGTTAATTCCGGTTTTATGATTGCCCAGGTCACCGCCGCGGCGCTTGCCAGCGAGAATAAAGCGCTGGCGCACCCGCACAGCGTGGATAGCCTGCCGACCTCGGCGAATCAGGAAGATCATGTCTCAATGGCCCCGGCGGCGGGACGGCGACTCTGGGAAATGGCGGCGAATACCCGCGGCGTCATTGCCGTGGAGTGGCTGGCTGCCTGTCAGGGGATAGATTTACGGGAAGGGTTAACCTCCAGCCCGTTACTGGAACAGGCGCGGCAGACACTGCGCGAGCGGGTGGCGCACTATACGCAGGATCGTTTTTTCGCGCCCGATATTGAGTGTGCGACGACGCTGCTGGCGCAAGGCGCGTTACAGCGTCTGGTGCCGGACTTTATGTGAATGTTGCCGGATGGCGCGGCACGTATTCGGCTTACCCAACCCGTTGGAAGGGTAAGACGTTTATGCCGCCATCCGACACAGCGTTTAACTGAACATCGCCGTTATCGAGGCGCTGGCGAGCGAATGGAAATGCACGTTAAAGCCGACCATCGCGCCGCTGGCGTCTTCATCAACGTCAAGACGCTCGACGTCCAGCGCGTGAACCGTAAAGATATAGCGGTGCGTTTCCCCTTTAGGCGGCGCCGCGCCGCCGTAGCCCGCTTTACCGAAATCGGTACGCGTCTGAATGACGCCGTCTGGTACGGCCACCAGGCCTGAGCCGAACCCCTGGGTCAGTACGCGCGTATCCGCCGGGAGGTTCACCACCACCCAGTGCCACCAGCCGGAGCCGGTCGGCGCGTCAGGATCGTAACAGGTCACGACAAAACTTTTGGTGCCCATCGGCACGTCGTCCCAGGCCAGATGCGGCGAAATATTATCGCCATCATAGCCCATACCGTTAAAAACGTGGCGATGAGGAAGTTTATCTCCATCGCGCAAATCGTTGCTGATAAGTTTCATGCGCTCTCCTTTTGACTCACCAGAAGTGTAGCCAGAAGCAGCATCGCTTACCGCTGATTAATGGCTAAAAAATGTTTCATTGTGTACCGCGTCATTGACCGCCTGGGTCAAACGGCGCAGTTGATCCGGACGAATAATGTAGGGCGGCATCAGGTAGATTAGCTTGCCGAACGGCCTGATCCAGACGCCTTGCCCGACGAAGAAGCGTTGAAGCGCCGCCATATTGACCGGATGCGTAGTTTCAACCACCCCAATCGCGCCCAACACCCGCACATCCGCCACCCAGGGCGAACTTTGCGCGGGGGCTAACTCAGCGCGTAACTGAGACTCGATAGACGCCACCTGCTGACGCCATTCGCCGCTTTCCAGCAGCGTCAGGCTGGCGCAAGCGACGGCGCAGGCCAGCGGATTCCCCATAAACGTCGGGCCATGCATAAAACACCCCGCCTCGCCGTTGCTAATAGTCTCTGCAACCTGGCGTGTCGTGAGCGTTGCCGAGAGGGTCATGGTACCGCCGGTTAAGGCTTTGCCGAGACACAGAATATCCGGCGCGATCCCGGCGTGCTCACAGGCGAACAGTTTGCCGGTACGGCCAAACCCGGTGGCTATTTCATCGGCAATCAGCAGAATGCCTTCGCGATCGCACATGTTACGAATACGCCTGAGCCATTGTGGATGATATATGCGCATCCCGCCCGCGCCCTGAACGATAGGTTCCAGAATCACGGCGGCTATTTCATGGCGATGCGCGGCCATCAGGCGGGCAAATGGCGCGATGTCGCTTTCATCCCATTCGCCATCCATCCGGCTTTGCGGCGCCGGCGCGAACAGATTTTCAGGCAGATAGCCTTTCCACAAGCTGTGCATGGAGTTATCCGGATCGCACACCGACATCGCGCCGAACGTGTCGCCATGATAACCGTGGCGAAACGTCAGAAAACGCTGACGCGATTCGCCACGAGCCTGCCAGTATTGCAGCGCCATCTTCATGGCCACTTCTACCGACACCGAACCAGAGTCGGCCAGAAAGACACACTCCAGCGGCTCAGGCGTTATCGCGACCAGCTTACGGCACAGATTCACCGCAGGTTGATGGGTTATGCCGCCGAACATGACATGCGACATGGCGTCAATTTGCGCTTTCATCGCCGCGTTCAATTGCGGGTGGTTATAACCATGAATGGCCGCCCACCAGGAGGACATCCCCTCAATCAGGCGTTCGCCCGAGGCGAGAACCAGCTCGCAGCCTTCGGCCCGCTCAACGGGATATACCGGCAGCGGCGAGGTCATGGAAGTGTAAGGATGCCAAATATGGCGTTTATCGAAGGCCAGATCGTCCGTTGTCATAATCGACTTGTAAACCAAATTAAAAAGATTTAGGTTTACGAGTCTACACCATATCAAAAACAAACAACATATTTTGGAGAGGCCCGATGGCTCGCCACCCACGCTGGACACTGTCGCAAGTAACCGAATTATTTGAAAAACCACTGCTGGAATTGCTGTTTGAAGCGCAGCAAATTCATCGCCAGCATTTCGATCCGCAGCAGGTACAGGTTAGTACGCTGTTGTCGATCAAAACCGGCGCCTGCCCGGAGGATTGTAAATACTGCCCGCAGAGCTCGCGCTATAAAACCGGGCTGGAAGCCGAGCGTTTAATGGAGGTAGAGCAGGTACTGGACTCCGCCCGTAAAGCGAAAAACGCCGGTTCGACCCGCTTCTGTATGGGGGCGGCCTGGAAGAATCCGCATGAACGCGATATGCCTTATCTGGAGAAGATTGTACAGGGCGTCAAAGCGATGGGGCTGGAAACCTGTATGACGCTCGGCATGTTGAACGAGAGCCAGGCGCAGCGTCTGGCTAACGCCGGGCTGGATTACTACAACCACAACCTCGATACCTCGCCGGAGTTTTACGGCAATATCATCACTACCCGTACCTATCAGGAGCGCCTCGACACGCTGGAAAAAGTCCGTGAAGCAGGGATTAAAGTGTGCTCCGGCGGCATTGTGGGTCTGGGCGAAACGGTTACCGATCGCGCCGGACTGTTGTTGCAGTTGGCGAACCTGCCTACGCCGCCGGAAAGCGTGCCAATCAACATGCTGGTGAAGGTAAAAGGCACGCCGCTTGCGGATAACGATGACGTGGATGCGTTTGATTTTATTCGTACTATCGCCGTAGCGCGCATCATGATGCCGACCTCATACGTGCGTCTTTCCGCAGGACGTGAACAGATGAACGAGCAGACCCAGGCGATGTGCTTTATGGCCGGGGCGAACTCGATTTTCTATGGCTGCAAATTGTTAACTACGCCAAATCCGGCAGAGGACAAGGATCTGCAGTTATTCCGTAAGCTGGGGCTGAATCCGCAGCAGACCAGGGTGCTGGCGGGCGATAACGAGCAGCAGCAACGTCTGGAGCAGACGCTGATGACGCCTGACACCGATGATTATTACAACGCGGCAGCCTTATGAGTTGGCAACAACGCGTCGACGATGCGCTGACGGCGCGTCGGGCGACGGATACGTTGCGCCGCCGCTATGTGGTATCGCAGGGCGCCGGACGCTGGCTGGTAGCGAACGGGCGACAGTATCTTAACTTTTCCAGCAATGATTACCTCGGCTTAAGTCAACATCCGCAGATTATTCGCGCCTGGCAACAGGCAGCGACGCGTTTTGGCGTCGGCAGCGGCGGGTCGGGTCATATCAGCGGTTATTCCGTGGCGCACCAGGCGTTAGAGGAGGAACTGGCGCAATGGTTAGGATATCCACGCGCGCTGCTGTTTATCTCTGGCTTTGCGGCGAATCAGGCGGTCATTACCGCCTTAATGAAAAAAAATGACCGGATTGTGGCCGACAGGTTGAGTCATGCTTCCCTGCTGGAAGCCGCTAATCTGAGTCCGGCGCAGCTTCGCCGCTTTATCCATAACGATACGCAGCATCTGTCGCGTTTACTGCAATCGCCCTGCGTGGGTCAGCAACTGGTGGTGACAGAAGGTGTATACAGCATGGACGGCGACAGCGCGCCGCTGGCGGAAATCCAGCACATTGCCCGCAGGCATCATGCCTGGCTGTTGGTTGATGATGCGCACGGCATCGGCGTGACTGGCGATGAGGGGCGGGGCACCTGCTGGCAGCGGGGGGTGAAGCCTGAGTTGCTGGTGGTGACTTTCGGTAAGGGGTTTGGCGTCAGCGGCGCAGCGGTGCTCTGCTCGGAAAGCGTCGCAGATTATCTGCTGCAATTCGCCCGTCATCTGGTTTACAGCACCAGTATGCCGCCCGCCCAGGCGCAGGCGTTAAGCGCCTCGCTGGCGGTGATCCGTAGCGATGAAGGTCGTGAACGGCGCGAAAAACTCGCCGCTCTGGTTCAGCGCTTTCGGGCCGGCGTTAACGCGTCCCGATTTACGCTACTGAATGCCCATAGCGCCATCCAGCCGTTAATCGTGGGCGATAACAGCCGTGCATTGCGCCTGGCGGAGGCGCTGCGTCAACAAGGATGCTGGGCGACGGCGATTCGTCCGCCGACGGTGCCTGTCGGTACGGCGCGCCTGCGCTTAACGTTAACGCAGGCGCATGAAGCGTGCGATATAGACCGTCTGCTGGAGGTGCTGCATGGCGCAGGTGAATAAGCAGGCTATTGCGGCGGCGTTTGGCCGGGCCGCATCGCAATACGAACAGCACGCCTCTTTACAGCAACACAGCGCGGATGCGCTGCTGACGCTGTTGACAGGCCGCCAGTTTGCCAGTGTGTTGGACGCAGGCTGCGGCCCCGGACGTATGAGTCGTTACTGGCGAGAGCGGGGGAGCGAAGTGACCGCCCTGGATCTTTCGCTGCCGATGCTGCAACAGGCTCGCGATCGTCAGGCGGCGCATCACTATTTGCTGGCGGATATCGAAGCGATTCCCCATGACGCCGAAGTTTTTGACCTGGCCTGGAGCAACCTGGCGGTCCAGTGGTGCGGCGATTTACGCGATGCGTTGAGCGAGTTGTATCGGGTTGTACGGCCCGGCGGCGTGGTGGCGTTTACCACCTTGTGCCAGGGGTCGTTGCCGGAGCTGCGTCAGGCATGGCAGGCCGTCGATAATCGCGCTCACGCGAATAGCTTTTTGCCGGAAGAGGCCATTGACCACGCGCTACGCGGCTGGCGGGCGTCTCGTCATACTCAGGCGATGACATTGTGGTTTGAGGATGCCCTGAGCGCGATGCGTTCGCTCAAAGGCATTGGCGCCACCCATCTTCATGAAGGGCGGGAGACGGATGTATTAACCCGCGCCCGGCTTAGACAGATTCAACTGGCATGGCCGCAGCGGCAGGGGAAATATCTGCTGACGTACCACCTTTTTATGGGAGTGATTGAACGTGACTAAACGCTATTTTGTGACCGGTACTGATACTGAAGTCGGTAAAACGGTCGCCAGTTGCGCCTTATTGCAGGCCGCAACGCAGTTAGGTTATCAAACCGTAGGCTATAAGCCCGTCGCTTCCGGCAGCGAAATGACAACCGACGGGCTACGCAATAGCGATGCCCTGGCCTTGCAGCGTAACAGCAGCCTGCCGCAACCTTATTCCGCTATCAATCCTTATACTTTTGCCGAGCCTACTTCTCCCCACATCGCTAGCGCCGACGAAGGCCGGGCGATAGACGCGGCGGTGTTATCACGCGGATTACGAACGCTGGAGGCGCAGGCAGACTGGGTGTTGACAGAAGGGGCGGGCGGCTGGTTTACACCGCTCTCTGCCACGCTGACGTTTGCCGACTGGGTACAGACGGAGCAGCTGCCGGTGATTCTGGTTGTTGGCGTCAAGCTGGGCTGTATTAATCACGCCATGCTGACGGCGCTGGCGGTAGAACAGGCCGGATTACCGCTTGTCGGATGGATAGCCAACGACATGCAGCCGCCAGGCGCGCGTCATGGTGAATATCTCGCGACGCTTCGCCGCGTCATACCGGCCCCGCTGTTAGGGGAAATCCCGTGGCTGGGCGTTTCTCCATCGCAGGCGGCGACAGGACAGTATCTGGACCTTAGCCCCTTGGAACGCGCCTGACCGCGCTTAAAAACCGCCTTCTTGCAGGATCAGACGATCCTGCTGTTCTTTCGCCAGACCCTCCTGACGTCGCCATGCTAAAAATGTGCAAAATGTGAGCGTCTACGCCTCAATTTTTGCCTTCTCGTTAGCCAATAATCTGCCAAAAATAGCGATAATTTTTTTTTATCGCCCGGCGAAAACGTCAGGGGCTGATTTTGCCAGGCGGCAGGGGATACGGGCTGGAAGCAGTTATCCACTATTCCTGTGGATAACCTTGTGTATTAGAGTTAGAAAACACAACGTAAGCGAGAGGCGACGCGGCCTGCGACTAAATTGGCGCGAAAGACGGCTTGAGAAAATATCCCTTTTTAGACAGCAAGTTATATAAAATCAATGGTTGTAAAGGAAGGGGGATACGTTGACATAAAACTTTCATCATCCGACTTGACAAATGTTAAAAAAGACTCTGGTCTGGGGATAACCAGCACACTGCTGGAATTTTACCCCGCGACTGTCTATGTTTTACCTCTAAATAGCGTGGGGTATCTGCCGATAGCCATTATACACTGGAGTGTTACTGTTTTTTCATCCAGTATTTTTTATTGGCAATATTCACCGTCGAGAGTAAAATTACATCCCTGCCCGCTCACTCCTTCAGGTAGCCGCTCATGAGTAAACCGTTCAAACTGAATTCCGCTTTTAAACCTTCTGGCGATCAGCCGGACGCTATACGTCGTCTGGAAGAGGGGCTGGAGGACGGGCTGGCGCATCAGACGTTATTGGGCGTGACCGGCTCCGGGAAGACATTCACCATCGCCAACGTCATTGCGGACTTGCAGCGGCCAACGATGGTGCTTGCGCCCAATAAAACCCTGGCGGCGCAGCTCTACGGCGAAATGAAAGAGTTTTTCCCGGAAAACGCGGTGGAGTATTTCGTCTCCTACTATGACTACTATCAGCCGGAAGCGTATGTGCCAAGTTCGGATACGTTTATCGAAAAAGACGCTTCGGTAAACGAACATATTGAGCAAATGCGGTTGTCGGCAACGAAAGCGTTGCTTGAGCGACGCGATGTCGTGGTGGTGGCTTCCGTGTCCGCGATTTACGGTCTGGGCGATCCGGATCTCTACCTGAAAATGATGCTGCATCTGACGGTGGGAATGCTGATTGACCAGCGCGCGATTTTGCGTCGGCTGGCGGAATTGCAATACACCCGTAACGATCAAGCTTTTCAGCGTGGTACCTTTCGCGTGCGCGGCGAAGTGATCGACATCTTCCCGGCTGAATCTGACGACATTGCGCTACGCGTTGAGCTGTTTGATGAAGAAGTGGAACGCCTGTCGCTGTTCGACCCGTTAACCGGGCAGGTAGAGTCAACGGTGCCACGTTATACTATCTATCCCAAAACGCACTACGTGACGCCGCGCGAGCGTATTCTGCAGGCGATGGAAGAGATAAAAGATGAGCTGGCGGACAGGCGTAAGGTCTTGCTGGCAAATAATAAGCTGCTTGAAGAGCAGCGATTAAGCCAGCGCACGCAGTTCGATTTAGAGATGATGAACGAGCTGGGCTACTGCTCAGGCATTGAAAACTATTCCCGCTTTCTGTCGGGCCGCGGGCCGGGCGAACCGCCGCCAACCTTGTTCGATTATCTGCCCGCCGACGGACTGCTGGTGGTGGATGAGTCTCATGTCACCATCCCGCAGATAGGCGGCATGTACCGCGGCGACCGGGCGCGCAAAGAGACGCTGGTCGAGTATGGCTTCCGTCTGCCTTCGGCGCTGGATAACCGTCCGCTGAAGTTTGAGGAGTTTGAAGCCTTAGCGCCGCAAACTATCTATGTTTCCGCCACGCCCGGCAACTATGAGCTGGAAAAATCTGGTGATGAGGTGGTGGATCAGGTCGTGCGACCGACCGGGCTGCTGGACCCGATTATTGAAGTGCGTCCGGTGGCGACCCAGGTGGACGATCTGCTGTCCGAAATTCGTCAGCGTGCGGCCATTAATGAGCGTGTCCTTGTCACTACGCTCACCAAACGGATGGCGGAAGATTTGACCGAATATCTGGAAGAGCACGGCGAGCGCGTGCGTTACCTGCACTCAGATATTGATACCGTGGAGCGCATGGAAATCATCCGCGATTTGCGTCTGGGCGAGTTTGACGTTCTGGTGGGGATTAACCTGCTGCGCGAAGGGCTGGATATGCCGGAAGTCTCGCTGGTGGCGATTCTGGACGCCGACAAAGAGGGCTTCCTGCGCTCCGAGCGCTCCCTGATTCAGACCATAGGGCGCGCGGCGCGTAACGTTAACGGTAAAGCGATTCTGTATGGCGATAAAATCACGCCGTCGATGGCGAAGGCGATTGGCGAAACCGAGCGACGTCGCGAGAAGCAGCAGAAGTACAACGAAGAGCACGGTATCACTCCGCAGGGGCTGAACAAAAAAGTGGTCGACATCCTGGCGCTGGGGCAGAACATTGCGAAAACCAAAGCGAAGGGGAAAGGCAAGGGCCGTTCTACGGCAAAAGCCGGAATTGTCGAACTGGATATGACGCCGAAAGCGTTGCAGCAGAAAATTCATGAACTGGAAGAGCAAATGATGCAGCACGCGCAAAATCTGGAGTTTGAAGAAGCCGCGCAAATTCGCGACCAGTTGCACCAGTTACGCGAGTTGTTTATCGCGGCGTCCTGACAATGTGTCGATCGCCAGCGAGTCATCGTTACCATGGCTCGCTTTTGAGAATTTCAGTGCAATAGTCAGGGCTAAGTCAGTCAGGAATGAAAAACAGTGACAGGCTTTGACTAACGAGATTGTCGAAAAAGTCAAAACATCAATGGGGTAGCTAGTTTAATCACAACTGAAGAAAATTAGCGTTGAGGCTGAACCCAACGCTAATTTTCCCTCTCTCCTCGGCTATGAAAAAAAACGCCCCGTATTATCGGTATAGCTATCCTCATGATCGTCATTTTAATCTTATGTGAGTTCGTTGAAAGCGTGTCATGGCAACAGATTACATCATTCTACTTAAAAAAGAGGTGATGGAAGCGCGAGCATTTATAAGTCAAGCGCTGCAAATACTGAATGATTTGTCCGAAATAATGACGACTATGGCCTCTTGTTTAAAGTTGAGAATATCCTTATCTGTTACTTTAGGTTACGTTCAGATCAGGTAGGGAAAATATGTTTAATATTACTAATATACAATCTACGGCAAGGCATCAAAGTATTAGCAATGAGGCATCAACAGAGGTGCCTTTAAAAGAAGAGATATGGAATAAAATAAGTGCCTTTTTCTCTTCAGAACATCAGGTTGAAGCACAAAGCTGAATCGCTTATCTTTGTCATCCACCTGAAACCGCCTCGCCAGAAGAGATCAAAAGCAAGTTTGAATGTTTAAGGATGTTAGCTTTCCCGGCGTATGCGGATAATATTCAGTATAGTAGAGGAGGGGCAGACCAATACTGTATTTTGAGTGAAAATAGTCAGGAAATTCTGTCTATAGTTTTTAATACAGAAGGCTATACCGTTGAGGGAGGGGGGAAGTCAGTCACCTATACCCGTGTGACAGAAAGCAAGCAGGCGAGTAGCGCTTCCGGCTCCAAAGATACTGTGAATTATGAGTTAATCTGGTCTGAGTAGGTAAAAGCGGCGCCAGCGGAAGAGGCAGCAAATCGTGAAGAAGCCGTACAACGGATGCGTGACTGCCTGAAAAATAATAAGACGGAACTCCGTCTGAAAATATTAGGACTTACCACTATACCCGCCTGTATTCCTGAGCAGATAACTACTCTGATACTCGATAACAATGAACTGAAAAGTTTGCCGGAAAATTTACAGGGAAATATAAAGACCCTGTATGCCAGCAGTAATCAGCTAACCAGTATCCCTGCCACGTTACCGGATACCATACAGAAAATGGAGCTGAGCATTAACCGTATTACTGAATTGCCGGAACGTTTGCCTTCAGCGCTTCAATCGCTGGATCTTTTTCATAATAAAATTAGTTCCTTACCTGAAAATCTACCTGAGGAACTTCGGTACCTGAGCGTTTATGATAACCGCATAAGGACACTGCCAGAACATCTTCCGTCAGGGATTACCCATTTGAATGTGCAGAGTAATTCGTTAACCGCTCTGCCTGAAACATTGCCGCCGGGCCTGAAGAATCTGGAGGCCGGCGAAAATGCTTTAACCAGTCTGCCCGCATCGTTACCACCAGAATTACAGTTCCTGGATGTAAGTAAAAATCAGATTACTGTTCTGCCTGAAACACTACCTCCCACGATAACAACGCTGGACGTTTCCCGTAACGCATTGAGTAATCTACCGGAAAACCTCCCGGCGGCATTACAAATAATGCAGGCCTCTCGCAATCGCCTGGTCCGTCTCCCAGAGTCGTTACCCCGTTTTCGTGGTGAAGGACCTCAACCTACAAGAATAATCGTAGAACATAATCCTTTTTCAGAACGAACAATACAGAATATGCAGCGGCTAATGTCCTCTGCGGGTTATCAGGGACCCCAGGTATTTTTTGCCATGGGCGACTTTTCAATTGTTCGGGTAACTCGACCACTGCATCAAGCTGTCCAGGGGTGGCTAACCAATCTCGAGGAGGAAGACGTCAACCAATGGCGGGCGTTTGAGACGGAAGTAAACGCGGCAGCCTTCAGCATGTTTCTGGATCGTCTTAGCGATACGCAGAACACCCGACATTCGGATTTTAAGGAACAAGTCTCCGCCTGGCTAATGCGCCTGGCTGATGATAGCGCACTAAGAGAAACCGCATTTATTATAGCGATGGATGCAACGATAAGCTGTGAAGATCGGGTCACACTGGCATACCATCAAATGCAGGAAGCGACGTTGGTTCATGATGCTGAAAGAGGCGCCTTTGATAGCCACTTAGCGGAACTGATTATGGCGGGGCGTGAAATCTTTCGGCTGGAGCAAATAGAATCGCTCGCCAGAGAAAAGGTAAAACGGCTGTTTTTTATTGACGAAATCGAAGTATATCTGGGTTTTCAGAATCAGTTACGAGAGTCGCTGTCGCTGACAACAATGACCCAGGATATGCGATTTTATAACGTTTCGGGTATCACTGAGTCTGACCTGGACGAGGCGGAAATAAGGATAAAAATTGCTGAAAATAGGGATTTTCACAAATGGTTTGCGCTGTGGGGGCCGTGGCATAAAGTGCTGGAGCGTATAGCGCCAGAAGAGTGGCGTGAAATGATGGCCAAAAGGGCTGAGTGTATTGAAACGGATGAGTATCAGAGCCGGGTCAATGCTGAACTGGAAGCGTTAGGAATAGCAGGTGATCCTGACGCAGAGCGCATGGCTGGAATGCGGATAATGGAAGAGATCAATCAGACCCTCTTTACTGAGATCATGGAGAATATATTGCTGAAAAAAGAGGTGAGCTCGCTCATGAGCGCCTACTGGTGATAGCTGAACGCAGTTTATCAGAAGAGGGAGAGAGCCTGTTTACCCTTCGGTGTAAACAGGCTTCTGATAAGCGCAGCGTCGTCGGTAAACGGGCTTAACCCAACGCCTGTAGCGCTTTTTCCAGCGCATTGTGTAATAACTGACGATCGTGGCGATAGGGGATATCGCTGGCCTCCAGCACTTCCTGAATCACCAGCCGATCGTTCACCGCACTGACGTCAACTCGCGGCCCAACCACTACTGTGTCAATGACTTTTTTGCCAATATATTGCTCCATCATCGCCAGCTTATCGACCAGCGTTAAACTGGCGGCGGGCAGACTCAGTTCGCGACCCAGATTGCCGATATACACCATTGGCGCTGGGGTGCGCCGCAGCGCCTGCGCCAGTTCATCCAGCAGCAGGCAAGGCATCAGGCTGGTATAAAAACTGCCAGGGCCAATCAGAATCAGATCCGCGTCATTAATGGCCTGTACCGCTTCCCGCGTCGCCGGAACGTTTGGCGTTAACATGATCTCCTGCGGCGGCGTCGCTAACTGATCGATATTCACCTCGCCATAAATCTCATGCCCCTGATCGTCAATCGCCATCAGATCTACCGGTAGCTCCGACATCGGGATCAGCTGCGCGTCCACTTTAAGCAGATTACGAATTAAATTAATCGCTTCCAGAGGCCGCACGCTCAGGTGATCTAACGCCTTTAACATCAAATTTCCGAGGTTATGACCAGAAAGTTCGCCATTACCGCCAAAACGGTACTCAAACATAGCGGATGCGACGCTGGGTTCGGTAATTAACTGATTCAGACAGTTGCGCATATCGCCCCAGGCGATCCCGCCTTCCGAGCGGCGAATACGGCCAGTTGACCCCCCGTTATCTGTGGTAGTCACAATGCCGGTCAGGCGCGAACCTAATGAAGAAAGCGAGGAGAGGACGCGTCCTAATCCATGCCCTCCGCCGAGGGCAACGACACGATCAAGGTCAGCCAGCGTACGATTGCGCATAAAAATTCCTGAAGTCAAATAAGCAGCGCTACAGTAGCGCAAGTCGCGGGTTTTCAGCAATTAGCCGACCGGCTAAAAGACAATTAATTATTCCCGACTACCCCTTTATAGCGAGGGCGTTACCACGGCTAAATGATATATATCAATGTAAAAGTGTGATTTTCACGTATTCTGTCGCTAAATAGCACGATCATATCGCTATGTATATGTTTATATAGCGAAAGCGTGATGGCGAAATTGTCATTTACACGCTAGTATCGGCGTAACCACAATAAACACTCTAGCCTCTGCACCTGGGTCATTTTTGATATGGTGCTTTGGCCGTGACAACGTTTAACGTTTGCCACCAGGGCGCAGGAAGAAATGACTCCGCCTCCCGTATTTGGAAAGGTGTACATGGCTTCACAACTTACCGATGCTTTCGCGCGTAAGTTTTACTACTTGCGTTTGTCGATTACCGATGTGTGTAACTTTCGTTGCACCTACTGTCTGCCGGATGGCTACAAACCTGGCGGCGTCACTAACAACGGTTTCCTTACCGTCGATGAAATTCGTCGCGTTACGCGCGCTTTTGCCAGTCTTGGCACGGAAAAGGTGCGTCTTACCGGCGGCGAGCCTTCATTACGCCGCGATTTTACCGACATCATTGCCGCCGTGGGTGAAAATGATGCTATTCGCCAGATCGCGGTGACCACTAACGGTTATCGACTGGCGCGCGATGCCGCGAACTGGCGCGAAGCGGGGCTGACGGGCGTCAATGTTAGCGTGGATAGTCTGGATGCGCGTCAGTTCCATGCGATTACCGGTCAGGACAAATTCCGCCAGGTGATGGCGGGCATCGATGCCGCCTTTGACGCCGGTTTCGAAAAGGTGAAAGTCAACACCGTGCTGATGCGCGACGTGAATCACCATCAGTTGGATACCTTCCTTGCCTGGATTCAGCCTCGCCCCATTCAGCTACGCTTCATTGAACTTATGGAGACGGGCGAGGGGAGCGATCTCTTCCGCAAACATCATATTTCGGGTCAGGTATTACGTGACGAGCTGATTAAGCGCGGTTGGATCCACCAGCTCCGCCAGCGTAGCGATGGTCCGGCGCAGGTTTTTTGTCACCCCGATTACGCCGGTGAGATCGGTCTCATTATGCCGTACGAAAAAGATTTCTGCGCCACCTGTAACCGCCTGCGTGTTTCGTCCGTCGGTAAGCTGCATTTATGTCTGTTTGGCGACGGCGGCGTGAGTTTACGCGACCTGTTACAGGATGATGCGCAGCAATACGCGCTTGAGGAACGTATTTCCGACGCGTTGCGGGAGAAAAAGCAGACCCATTTCCTTCACCAGAGCAATACTGGTATTACGCAAAATTTATCTTACATTGGCGGTTAATCCTTAATAAGGAGATTTCAGATGAGTCAGGTCAGCGCTGAATTTATCCCGACCCGCATCGCTATTCTTACTGTTTCCAGCCGACGCGGCGAAGAAGACGACACCTCCGGTCATTATCTGCGTGATTCGGCGCAGGAGGCCGGGCATGAAGTGGTGGCGAAAGCCATCGTTAAAGAGAACCGTTACGCGATTCGCGCCCAGGTTTCCGCCTGGATCGCCAGTGATGAGGTGCAGGTCGTATTGATAACTGGCGGGACCGGTTTGACCGAAGGCGATCAGGCGCCGGAAGCGCTGTTGCCGCTGTTCGATCGTGAAGTGGAAGGATTTGGCGAAGTGTTTCGCATGCTCTCGTTTGAAGAGATCGGCACCGCAACTCTGCAGTCGCGCGCGGTAGCTGGCGTGGCGAATAACACCTTGATTTTCGCCATGCCGGGCTCCACAAAAGCGTGCAGAACCGCATGGGAGAATATCATTGCGCCGCAGCTGGATGCCCGTACACGCCCATGTAATTTTCACCCTCATTTAAAGAAATAACGATGTCGCAATTAACCCATATAAACGCCGCAGGCGAAGCGCACATGGTGGACGTTTCCGCGAAAGCGGAAACCGTTCGTGAAGCACGGGCGGAAGCATTCGTTACCATGCGTAGTGAAACGCTGGCGATGATTGTTGATGGCAAACACCACAAGGGCGATGTTTTCGCGACTGCCCGTATTGCCGGTATTCAGGCCGCTAAACGCACCTGGGAGCTGATCCCGCTGTGCCACCCGCTACTGCTAAGTAAAGTGGAGATTCAGCTTCAGGCCGAGCCGGAGCATAACCGTGTACGTATTGAGTCTCTGTGCCGTCTGACCGGTAAAACCGGCGTCGAAATGGAAGCATTAACCGCGGCGTCCGTCGCGGCGTTAACCATCTACGACATGTGCAAAGCGGTACAAAAAGATATAGTAATTGGTCCGGTGCGTCTGCTGGCGAAAAGCGGCGGCAAATCGGGGGATTTTAAGGTGGATGCGCATGATTAAAGTGCTTTTCTTCGCCCACGTTCGCGAGCTTACAGGAACTGATGCGCTGGATCTTCCAGCAGATTTTTCCACCGTTGAGTCGCTGCGACAGCATCTGGCGACAAAGAGCGATCGTTGGGCGCTGGCGCTGGAAGACGGCAAGCTGTTGGCGGCGGTCAACCAGACGCTGGTAAGTTTTGACCATCCGCTGACGGCGGGCGATGAAGTGGCGTTTTTCCCGCCAGTCACGGGGGGCTAACATGCACGAAACGCGAATTGTAGTCGGCCCTGCGCCGTTTAGCGTCGGGGAGGAATATTCCTGGCTGGCGGCGCGCGACGAAGACGGCGCGGTCGTCACCTTTACCGGAAAAGTGCGCAATCATAACCTGGGCGATAGCGTTAAGGCGCTGACGCTGGAGCATTATCCCGGCATGACTGAGAAAGCTCTGGCGGAGATCGTCGCGAAGGCGCGTTCCCGCTGGCCGCTGGGGCGGGTCACGGTGATTCATCGCGTTGGCGAATTATGGCCGGGCGATGAGATTGTGTTTGTCGGCGTCACCAGCGCGCACCGCAGTAGCGCGTTCGACGCCGGTCAGTTCATTATGGATTATCTGAAAACCCGTGCGCCGTTCTGGAAGCGTGAAGCCACGCCGGAAGGCGATCGCTGGGTCGAAGCGCGCGACAGCGACCAGCAGTTGGCGAAACGTTGGTAGCAGAATGTGATACGCTTTAGGGTATCATTTCCACACAGGAGTTCATCATGGACAGATTTCCACGATCTGATTCAATAGTGCAGGCGCGGTCTGGCCTGCAGACCTATATGGCGCAAGTGTATGGCTGGATGACGGTCGGACTGTTACTGACCGCGTTTATCGCGTGGTATGCGGCTAATACGCCAGCCGTCATGATGTTTGTCTTTTCCAGTAAGATCACCTTCTTTGGCTTAATCATTGCTCAGCTTGCGCTGGTGTTTGTTCTGTCGGGACTGGTGCATAAACTTAGCGCCGGAATGGCGACGACGCTGTTTATGCTCTATTCGGCGCTAACCGGATTTGACGTTATCCAGTATTTTTATCGTTTACACCTATTCCTCCATCGCCAGCACGTTTGTGGTGACGGGGGGAATGTTTGGCGCCATGAGCCTGTATGGGTACACCACTAAACGCGATCTTAGCGGTTTCGGCAATATGCTGTTTATGGCGCTTATTGGTATCGTTCTGGCCTCGCTGGTCAATTTCTGGCTGAAGAGTGAAGCGCTGATGTGGGCGGTAACCTATATCGGGGTGGTGGTGTTTGTCGGTCTGACCGCCTATGACACGCAGAAACTGAAAAATATCGGCGAGCAAATAGATACCCGCGATAGCGCTAATCTGCGTAAGTATTCGATTCTCGGCGCGTTAACGCTGTACCTGGACTTTATCAACTTGTTCCTGATGTTACTGCGTATTTTTGGCAATCGCCGCTAATCATATTGATCTCTTAAAATCCTGGCCCTGCGCCAGGATTTTTTTTAGGACTATATTTAGGGCAAAACAGCATAAACATCTTAGAAATATTTTCCTGCGCTTGCCATTCTTATTACGGTGATAATAAGAAGAGTGATAAATGACAAGTGGGACCTCTGGCTGCAATACGTATACGGCAAATAGCATTTATTCCCGCGACAATGTTATCCCTTACCTATTGGTATACTGCGCTGGGACTATGGTGTACCGCCGGTATTATATGGTTAACGTTGTATAGTCATTTTTTGATAACTCACGTTCAACCTGTTGTTGTTTTGTGGATATCAGCACTTTTGCTTGGCCTGGGGTATGGGGCCGTTACCTGTCTTTCCCGCTTTGGCACTGTTGTCGCAACGTTGATATATATTGCCATCATTACGCTTACCGGCGTGTCATTAGCTTACCTTTTCTCAGGTGGCGCGACCATTTTCGTGATTGTTGGAATCATGTTTAGTCTTAATGCCTTATTTATTTTCTACCTGAATATCAGTTCTGGTCTATTCAGGCCGTTAATTTTTATGGCGGTAAGCGGGATCATCGCTGCGATAGTTGTCAATAGCCTGGTGGCCAGTAGCACTCTGGTCTGGATAGTCAGTGTGCTGACGGTATTGGTATGGACATTGATTACAGCACTAGAAAAATCGACACTTCATGGTTATGCCCGCATGTTATACCACAGCGAGTTTTCATCCCTGCCTCGTTGCGCTTTATTTGGCGCGCTGACGCTTTACCTTGGCATTATTAATGCTGTGGTTACGCTGTGTCGTTATATCATTTTGATGATTCTGGAAATACTATTATCTTTCAGGCCGTAGGTGTTGCAGGTTTTTTATTCAGGTTGGTGATGATGGGTATAATGAGTAAATTATGTGGCAAACAATTTTGGTTAGCGTTTTGTGAAGCTAAAGACGTCACTCGCGCCATTAAAAATGGCGGTGAGGATTTTAATAAGAAATGCCCGCCAGCGCTGATTTCTCATTTCATTACCGGATTGTCATGGGAACATGAGCGGGGTCATTATTTACCGGTATGTGCTATTGCTGGCCATTATTTCCGTTACGTTGGCAACGTTCTGTACCCTGTCATCAGTATTCATGGGTGAGTTTAACGAAGTGCTCCTGCTGCTGTTTAGCTGGTCATTGCTGCTTTTTTCCCGCTTACAGATGAATACGTCTTTTTTCTCAGCATATGTTTATTTTTACCGGATAAAACGCGTTGTGCTGGAAAGCGAAAACGCGTCTGCTTAAATTCATTTCGCCATCGCCCGCTCGTTTTTCGCCCGCAACTTCTTCGCCCGGCTCTCCAGGATCAGATAGCACACCAGCGCCAGCAACAGGGGAATAAAATAGTAAAGCACACGGTACGCGAGCAGGGCGGCGATAATCGTGCCTTGCGACGTATGTTCGCCCGCCAGCAACGCGAGGAATACGGCCTCCAGCACGCCGATGCCTGCCGGAATATGCACGATGACGCCCGCGATACTGCTCACCAGCAGTACGCCCAGTACAAAGAAATAGTTCACATCCTGACCCATCAGCAGCCAGATGATGGCGCCCATCGCCATCCAGTTCGCGCTGGAGATCGCCATCTGCGCCAGCGCGAATTTCCATGACGGCAGCACCAGTTTCTGCCCTTTAATCGTCATATGCCGCCGCTTCGCAAAGGCGCAAAACCACAGATAGACCGCGATAATCAACAATAAAACGATACCGAGAATACGTAGCGTGCCTTCATCGATATACCAGTGGTCGGGAAGCTGGACAACGCCGAAGGTAAAAATGATGCCGCCAAGCAGAATATAGCCCAGCCAGTTAGTGGTAATGCTGAGTGAGAAAATGCGCGTAATAGTACTGCCGGGCAATCCGAGGCGAGAGTATAGTCGGTAACGCATCCCGATCCCGCCGACCCAGGTGCTGAGCGTCAGGTTGAATGCATAGCAGACAAACGATACCAACATCACCTGTCGCTTCGCCAGCTTATGGCCGCAATAAAGCCGTCCAAGCAGGTCGTAGCAGCCGTACAGAAGATAGCTAACGATCACCAGTCCTACAGCGCTTAAAAGCGCCGTGCGGTTATAGTCGCGGATGACGGTCCAGACATCACCCCAGTCGACCTTTTTAGCATAAACCACCAGCAGAACGACGACCGCAATAAAAAACAGCCAGGTCAGCACTTTTTTAGCCAGCCGCCAGCGCGGATGCGATTTAGCCATTAGGGCTTCACTCCTGAATTTTCTGGATCAACGCGATCCTGGGTTTCCATTTCCGGCTGAGCAGGCGGGGGAACCTGCGCCAGATGCGGGGTATGCGCAGGTAGCCAGCCGACCAGCGCCGGGAAATGGCGTAAAAAGTGGAACGCCAGCACGCTTTTGGTCAGGTTCCACCAGGTACGTTTCGGCAGCATAGACTCATCGACCTGCTTACAATCATTCACGATGATGCCTTGTAAGTTATCGCGTAGGGTCTGGTTAAAAGTACGATCGTGAATGATCAGGTTAGCTTCAAGGTTAAGCGACAGGCTGAGCGGATCGAGATTACTCGACCCTACCGTGGCCCAGTGATCGTCCATCAGCGCCACTTTGCCATGCAGCGGACGGCGTCGGTATTCATAAACCTGCACGCCGCCCTTCACCAGATAGTTATAGAGCAACCGCGCGCCGACTTTGACTATCGGCATGTCTGGTTCTCCCTGGACAATCAGTTTTACGCTCACGCCACGGCGGGCGGCTTTACGCATTGCGTGGAGCAAGCGATAGCCGGGGAAAAAATAGGCGTTAGCGATAATCACTTCACGCTTTGCCTGGGTCAGCATTTTCAGATAATGACGTTCGATATCGTCGCGGTGTTCTTCATTATCCCGCCAGACAAACAGCGCCTGCGCTTCGCCGGGGTGGCGATTTTCTTCAGCCTGATGATGGCGCTTCCACCAGCGGCGCGCGGGGCTTTGCCCCGGCAGATTCTCGACTTCGAATTGCAGGATATCGGCCACAACAGGCCCTTCGACCCGTACCGCGTAGTCTTGTTTCGCCTGCGGGCCGTAATCCGACATATGTTCGGCGGAGTAGTTAATGCCGCCGACAAAGGCAATACGATCATCAATCACCACAATTTTGCGGTGCATTCGGCGGAAGATATTGGTTCGCAACCCCAGTAGACGCGGGCGGGGGTCGTAATAGCGAAAAATCACGCCCGCCGAGGTTAATTCGCCGACAAACGCGTCGCTGAGATCGGGAGAGCCGTAGCCGTCGAGTAATACTTCGGCTTTTACGCCGCGCTGTGCAGCTTTTAGCAGAGCGGCATGGAGTTTTTTACCCACCTCATCTTCAAACAAGATAAAGGTTTCCAGAATGATTTTTTGCTGTGCCTGAGCGATAGCCTCAAACACGGCAGGATAGAACTGGTCGCCGTTTTCCAGTAGCTGAATTTGATTACCTTCACGCCAGCCGCATTTCATAGATGGATCTCCGCGCTAAGGGGGGCATGGTCTGATAAATGTCGCCAGTTCCGCAACGGTAGCGCCCCAGGAGAACTGGCGTTCGCATTCTTGACGTAAATACGATCGAGTCGCAGCAGCGGCATACTCACCGGGAATGTGCGCGCCGGTCGGCCATGGGCACGGGTGAATATCTCCTCCAGCCCGGCCGCGTTTAACGGCGGGCCGGCCTTTTGCCGCCAGTCATTAAAGTCTCCGGCCACCAGCACCGGTTCTGATTCCGGCAAGGCATTCACCCATCCCGCCAGCATGGTTAACTGCGCCTGGCGGTGGCTCTCCCGCAGGCCGAGATGTACGCACATGACGTGGATAGGGCGGTTGAGCATGGGCGGCGTAATGCGGCAATAGAGCACGCCGCGTTTTTCGCTACCGCCGACCGAGACGCCGCGATTTTCATAATGTTCAATGGGATAGCGAGAAAGAACCGCGTTACCGTGATGGCCTTCCGGATAGACCGCATTACGGCCATAGGCGAAATCGCTCCACATGGTGTCGGCCAAAAATTCATAGTGGGTAGTGTCCGGCCAGTTTTCGATATGCAGCGGATGCACTTCATGCGCGCCCATCACTTCTTGCAGACAGACGATATCGGCGCCGACCGTTCTGACGGCGTCGCGCAGCTCCGGCAGGATGAAGCGTTTATTAAAGGCGGTAAAACCTTTGTGCGTATTAATTGTGAGCACTTTGAATGAAAAATTTCGCGTGTGTTGAGTCATTTTCTTCCTGTCCGCGTCACTATCCTGATTGAAATAGTGTAGTCGTCGTCACAAAAAGATGCGGTCTTACGGAATTTTCCGTAAAGTTCGGTACTCTGAATAATGAGAGAAAAATGCTTCAGGAGAAAAGCCATGAAGTGGCAACAACGCGTTCGTGTCGCAACCGGCCTCGGTTGTTGGCAGATTATGTTGCATTTACTGGTAGTGGCGATGCTGGTAATAGGCTGGATGAGCGGCACATTAGTGCGCGTCGGCCTGGGATTATGCGTGCTTTATGGCGTGACGGTACTATTGATGCTGGCGTTGCAGCGCCATCATGAGCAGCGCTGGCGCGATGTGGCGGATGTGCTGGAAGAGCTGACTACCACCTGGTACTTTGGCACCGCGCTGATTGTCCTCTGGCTGCTATCCCGCGTATTGCAAAACAATGTTTTACTGGCGCTGGCGGGGCTGGCTATCCTGGCCGGGCCCGCCGTGGTCTCGCTACTGGCGAAAGATAAAAAGCTACATCACTTTGCGTCTAAACATCGCATACGCCGCTGAACCCGTGGTGGCCGCTATCACCAGTAGCGGCCACAAACTTCCCCAGACAATCCCCAGACTCGCGTCCTTAAGATAAATTTGCTTAGTAATATCAGTAAAGTGGCGGATAGGATTTATCCACGTCAGGTTTTGCAGCCAGACCGGCATATTTTCCACCGGCGAGACATAACCCGAGAGCAAAATCGCCGGCATCATAAAGACAAAGACGCCGATAAACGCCTGCTGTTGCGTGGCGCAAAGTGCTGATATCAGCAAGCCAAAGCCTACCAGCGACAGCCCGTAAATCACCATCGTGAAATAAAACAGCGCTAACGAACCGGCGAAGGGAATTTGGTATGCCCAAATGCCGATAGCCAGCACGATCGTGGCCTGGAAGGTCGCGACAATCAGCGCCGGCACCGCTTTGCCGACGAAAATCTGCCAGGTGGTGAGCGGAGAGACCAGCAGCTGATCCAGAGTGCCTTGTTCACGCTCGCGGGCGACGGACAGCGAAGTGACGATCATCACGCCGATAGTGGTGATCATGGCGATCAGCGAGGGCACCACAAACCACTTGTAGTCCAGATTCGGGTTATACCAGTTGCGTACCACCAGTTCGCTATTGTTGGGCTTTGGCTTGCCGTCCATCAATGTCTGCTGATACTCCTTGACGATCTGTTGCAGATAATTGGCGGCAATTTGCGCGCTGTTGGAGTTACGTCCATCAAGAATGAGTTGCATCGGCGCAGGCTGGAAGGTATCCAGATTCCGCGAGAAATCCGCCGGGAAGCGCACCAGCAGCAGCGCTTTTTGCGTATCGATAGTCGGCTGGATCTCCTGCGGACTGTTCAGCAATAGCACATGGGTAAACGCTTTCGCGCGGGCAAAACGCTGGGTAAGTTCTACCGAATGTTTGCCGTTATCTTCGTTATAGATGGCGATAGTCGCGTTAGTGACTTCAAGCGTCGCGGCGAACGGAAACAGGATGACCTGAATCAGCACCGGCAGAATCAGGATCGCGCGCGTTTGCGGTTCGCGTAAAAGCGATTGCAGTTCTTTGCGAATTAACGTCCATAAACGATGAAACATGCCCGTCCTCTCAGTCCAGTTTGTAGGCCTGATAAGCAAAGCGCATCAGGCATAATGCCGGATGGCGGCGTGAGCGCCTTATCCGGCCTACGACGACAATTATCCATACACATATTTAATCCAGCCGTCGTTTGGTTTTTAGCCACGTCAGGCCAATAAACATCACCGCCGAGGCGATTAAAAACAGTACGTTAACGCCTAACACGACCGGAATATTGCCGGCCAGAAACAGACTTTGCAGGGTGCTGACAAAATAGCGCGCCGGAATAATATAGGTCACCGCGCGGATCACCGCAGGCATACTGTCTATCTGGAAGATAAATCCGGACAGCATAATCGAAGGCAAAAACGCGGCGTTCAGCGCCACCTGCGCGGCGTTAAACTGGTTGCGAGTGATGGTGGAAATCAACAGCCCCATCCCCAGCGTACTCAGTAAAAACAGACTGGTGATGATAAACAGAATTACCAGCGAACCGCGATACGGCACGCCGAGAATAAACACCGATACCAGCATACAGAGCAGCATCGCCAGCATACCGAGAAAATAATAGGGAATAAGCTTACACAGCAGCAGTTCAACACGCGTCACTTCGGTTGAGAGCAGCGCCTCCATCGTGCCGCGTTCCCATTCGCGGGCAACGACCAGCGAGGTGAGGATGGCGCCAATTACCGTCATGATAATGGTCACCGCCCCGGGAATGATAAAATGCTGACTGATCGCCGCCGGGTTAAACCAGTAGCGCGTCTGGACGTCGATAAGCGGTTCAAAGGTGTCGCCGCGATCTTCCGCGCGCTGCTGTTGCCAGATTTGCCAGATGCCTTCAACATAGCCCTGAACGAAGTTGGCGGTATTTGGCTCGCTGCCGTCGGTAATCACCTGAATCGGCGCGCTGTCACCGTCGCGCGCCATTTGCTGCGCGAAATCCACCGGAATCACCACCAGTCCGCGAATGCGTCCGGCCTGCATTTTTTCAATTAATTCATGACGATTATCGCTAATGGTCGCGTCGATATAGGGTGAACCGGTCATCGCATGAGTGAAATCCAGCGCCTCCTGGCTTTGCTGTTCAAGCAGAATCCCCACCCGCAGCTTGCTGGAGTCGAGGTTAATGCCGTAACCAAAAATAAACAGCAACAGCAGCGGGATCACCACCGCAATCAGCCAGCTACTGGGATCGCGCACGATCTGGCGCGTCTCTTTGACGCACAACGCACGCACGCGGCGCCAGGAGAGAGACTTACTCATGCGTATGCTCCTTATCCCAGTCATTGATGAGAGTGATAAAGGCCTGCTCCATCGTCGGATCGGCCTGTTGCTCATCGGCGGCCTGCGCTTTGAGATCGTCCGGCGTACCGCTGGCGATAAGCTTCCCACGATAAACCAGTCCGATGCGATCGCAATATTCCGCCTCATCCATAAAGTGGGTCGTCACCATTACCGTGACCCCTTTTTCCACCATGCTATTAATGTGCAGCCAAAATTCACGGCGGGTGAGGGGATCAACCCCGGACGTTGGTTCATCAAGGAATAAAATATCCGGTTCGTGCATCAGCGAGCAGGCCAGCGCCAGTCGCTGTTTAAAACCCAGCGGCAGCGCATCGGTGGGATGCGACGCGATGCTTTTCAGACCAAATGCTTCACTCATGCGCTGAATTTTTTCATTTTGCGCGCGGCCCCGCAAACCGTAGACGCCGGAGAAAAAACGCAGGTTCTGCTCAACCGTCAGGTTGCCGTAAAGCGAAAATTTTTGCGCCATATAGCCCAGATGCTGACGGGCTTTGCCGGAGCTGACTTTCAGGTCCATATCCAGCACCAGCGCCTTGCCGGACGTCGGCACCAGCAGGCCGCACATCATTTTAAAGGTGGTTGATTTACCCGCGCCGTTCGGGCCGAGCAGGCCAAAAATCTCGCCGCGTTGTACGACGAAATTAACATGGTCCGTGGCCGCGAAATCGCCAAATTTTTTCGTCAGTTCCTGCGCTTCAATCACCGTTTCGCCGGCAGTGCCTTCAACCGTATGCAGGATTGAACCCAGCGGAGACTCCGAGGTTCCCGCTCCGCCAAGCAGATCGATAAACGCATCTTCGAAACGCGGCGCGGTCTCATTGAGGGTGATTTCCGGCATCCCTTCGGCCTGACGAATATCTGCTGCGGTCGCCTCTTTTTTCAGGATCAGGCGTACCGAACGCCCCTGAATCATGCCGTCGCTCACCTGCGGCAGTCTGAGCGCTCTCTGTAGTAACTTACGGTTGTTTTCCTGTGGACTACTCATCAGAAAGCTACGACCGGCCATCGTTTGCGTCAGCGCTTTAGGTTCGCCCTGATAGAGCAGCTCGCCTTCATTCATCAGCAGCACATCGCGACACTGTTCGGCTTCATCCAGATAGGAGGTGCTCCATAAAATCAGCATCCCGTCGCCCGCCAGTTCGTGGACCATTTGCCACAACTCGCGCCGTGAAATCGGGTCAACGCCAACGCCCGGTTCATCCAACAGCAGCACTTTCGGTTCGCCGACCAGCGTACAGGCCAGCCCCAGTTTTTGCTTCATCCCGCCGGACAATTTTCCCGCCAGACGGCCAGTGAAAGGGCCGAGGGCGGTAAACTCCAACAAACGGGCAAAGGTCTTTTCCCGTATCTCGCCGGTAACGCTGCGCAAATCGGCATAGAGATTAAGGTTCTCCATGACGGTAAGATCTTCATACAGCCCGAATTTCTGCGGCATATAGCCCAGAACCGCGTGCAGCTCGCTGTCGTTTTGTATCGGGTCGAAGCCCAATACGGACGCGCTGCCGCCATCGGCTTTGAGCTGGCCCGCCAGCATACGCATCAGCGTGGTTTTTCCTGCGCCGTCCGGCCCTACCAGCCCGGTGACATAACCGGAATGAATGGTACAGTCGAGCGGCGCGACGGCGGGTTTATCCATTCCCGCAAAGCGCTTCGTCAGACCGTTCAGCGTAATAACGGCCTCACTCATGCCGTGCCTCGTCATTAAATTTCACCGTGACTGGCATCCCCTGGCGTAACGCATCGTCCGCATCGGTGACGATAATGCGCAGGCGATAGACGAGATCGGTACGCAGATCCGGCGTTTCGACGGTTTTCGGCGTAAATTCCGCGGTGGGGGAAACGAAACCAATCTTGCCGTGGTAAGGTTTGTCAGGACGTCCATCGGTATACAGCAGAATATCGCGCCCCGGTTGCGTCTGACTGAGGTTGCGTTCATCGACATAGGCGCGCACCCAGACGGGGCGGGTCAGCGAGAGTGTTAATACCGTGCTGCCGGCGTTCAGCATACTGCCAGGCTCGACCGCGCGGGTGAGCAAGGTTCCGTTGGCAGGCGCGATAAGCGTGGTGTCCTGCAAATCAAGCTGCGCCTGCGCCAGTTGGGCCTTTGCCTGTTCCAGACTGGCTTTCGCCTGGGCGATATCCTGTTCACGATTACCGGTACGGTACTGGCTCAGTTTATCCTGCGCGGACTTCAGCGTCGCCTGCGCCTGATCGCGCGATGAGCGGGCATTTTCCAGATCGTTAGCGGAAATGGTGCGGCTTTTCCACAATCCTTGCTGACGGTTATAAAAGTTTTGCGCGTAGTCATAGGCGGCTTGCGCCTGTCTGACGGCGGCGGCGGCCTGGGCTATCTCTTCATCGCGATAGCCTGCCAGCATCAAATCATATTGCGCCTGCGCGACCGACACGCCAGCTTTCGCCTGCATCAGCGCGTTTTCGTATGGCGCGTGATCCAGTTCGCCGAGCACCTGTCCGGCTTTGATAGTATCGCCTTCATCAACATTCAGCGACGCCAGCCTGCCGCCGACGCGAAAGCTGATATTGACGGTACGGATATCGACATTACCGTATAGCGTCAGCCCATCGTCCTGCCGACTTTGATACCACCAGGTTCCACCGGCAATCACAGCGACGATCGCTGCGATTACCAGTCCGATAACGACAGGTTTTTTCATCAGTCCAGACTCCTTTGCGTTAAACCGTGCAGAATAAGATCGATGTGGCAGGTTACCGTCTGGTAAATCAGCTCCGCTTTTTCTTCATCAAACTGCGGCCAGCCGGTACGTAACAGAATAGTTTCTTTGCCGAGACGAAACGCTAGTACTTCGCCCAGTAAGGCATGGGTATGCAAAATCATGCGCGTATCATTGGCGTCGCAGCCGGTATAAGCGGCAACCAATCTTGTCAGATAGGTGTGCAACGGATCGATAACCTGTTCATGGACCAATTGATAGGCCGATGTGGGAGAGAGCTGCTCGCGTGAAATAAATTTGCTCAGGTTAACGGTGTCTTCCTGCGTCAGCAGCATAATCATGTTCTTGCAGGCGAGCAGAATGAGCTCGCGTATGGCGTCTCGGTCAGGGGCAGGCTGGCTAAACAGACGTTCCGCTTTTTCAGCATGGGGGCGAAATTTTTCGCCAAGAAAATCAGCAATCCACTGGGCGCAGGCGAGGTATAAATCCTCTTTTGAGCCGAAATAGTAAGTAATAGCGGCAATATTTTGCCCCGCCAGCGCGGCGATATCGCGCGTGGTGGCATGGAGGCCATACTCGCCAAACTGCGCCAGTGCGGCGGCAATGAGCTGACTTTTCGCCTGCTCGCCCTTGGTGGTCGTGGTGGGAATATTCATCACACGCCCTAATTATTAATCAATCGATTGATTAAGATTATGACTCATAATGGCACTTGTCCAGTGTGGTCGATTAATTTGTCTTTGCCACCTTTCGGGATAATTTATGCGCCGCATCACAAAAACTGCTACACTCCGCCCCTTCATGACATTGTGGTTTTTGTCATTCCAAATTTGAGCATCTCCCTGAAAACTACACCGGTAACGGTCGGGGCGGTCCGGAGTAGTTATGTCTTTTGATTCCCTGGGATTAAACCCTGATATCCTGCGCGCCATTGCCGAGCAGGGTTACCGTGAACCTACCCCTATTCAGCAACAGGCGATTCCCGCCGTGCTGGAAGGCCGCGATCTGATGGCTAGCGCCCAGACCGGAACCGGTAAAACGGCGGGTTTTACCCTGCCATTGTTGCAGCATCTGATTACCCATCAGCCGCACGCTAAAGGTCGTCGCCCGGTACGTGCGTTGATCCTCACGCCAACCCGCGAGCTGGCGGCGCAAATTGGTGAAAACGTCAGAGATTACAGTAAATATCTCAATATTCGCTCGCTGGTGGTATTTGGCGGCGTAAGCATTAATCCGCAGATGATGAAACTGCGCGGCGGCGTGGATGTGCTGGTGGCGACGCCGGGACGTCTGCTCGACCTGGAACATCAAAATGCCGTGAAGCTGGATCAGATTGAGATTCTGGTACTGGATGAAGCCGACCGTATGCTGGATATGGGCTTCATTCACGACATTCGTCGCGTGCTGGCGAAACTGCCGGCGAAGCGTCAGAATCTGCTGTTCTCCGCCACGTTCTCCGACGACATCAAAGCGCTCGCCGAAAAGCTGTTGCGCAACCCGCTGGAAATCGAAGTGGCGCGCCGCAACACGGCCTCAGAGCAGGTGACGCAGCACGTGCACTTTGTCGATAAAAAACGCAAACGTGAACTGTTGTCGCAGATGATTGGCCAGGGCAACTGGCAGCAGGTGTTGGTCTTCACCCGCACCAAGCATGGCGCGAACCATCTGGCGGAACAGCTTAATAAAGACGGTATTCGCAGCGCGGCGATCCACGGTAATAAATCGCAGGGCGCACGTACCCGCGCGCTGGCCGATTTTAAATCCGGCGATATTCGCGTGCTGGTGGCGACGGATATTGCGGCGCGTGGTCTGGATATTGAAGAGCTGCCGCACGTGGTCAACTATGAACTGCCGAACGTGCCGGAAGATTATGTACACCGTATTGGCCGTACCGGTCGCGCGGCGGCAACTGGCGAGGCGCTGTCGCTGGTCTGTGTTGACGAGCATAAACTGTTGCGTGATATCGAAAAATTGCTGAAAAAAGAGATCCCACGCATTACGACGCCGGGCTATGAGCCGGACCCGTCGATTAAAGCGGAGCCGATTCAGAACGGCCGTCAGCAGCGCGGCGGCGGTGGCGGCGGTCGTGGACGCGGACAAAATCAGGGGGGAGCGGGGCGCAGTCAGCAGCCGCGACGTCAGGATAGCGGGGCGGCGAAGGCGAAACCAAAACCGCGCACAGGCGAGGGGAAACCCGCTGGCGACAAAGCACGTCCGCCGCGTCGCCCGCGCAGAATCACGCCTGCCCAGTAAATTTTATCCGGCAACATGCCCGGTAGCGCGACGCTTACCGGGCCTACGGACTATGCAAATACGTAGGCCGGGTAAGGTGCTTGCACCGCCATCCGGCAAAATACACATCGCGTTGCGAGCCGCCTTCCAGAACCGGCAAAAAAGGTACTTCCCGCCCCTGAAATGTGACACAATAGTGGCTGTTTATACAGTACTTCAGGTTTTCTCATGGCATTGACCGCTGCGCTGAAAGCGCAAATCGCCGCCTGGTATAAGGCGCTTCAGGATCAGATTCCCGACTTTATTCCCCGTGCGCCGCAGCGGCAGATGATTGCTGACGTCGCCAGAACGCTGGCCGGGGAAGAAGGGAGACATCTGGCTATTGAAGCGCCGACCGGCGTCGGGAAAACCCTCTCCTATCTTATTCCCGGTATCGCCATTGCCCGGGAAGAGCAAAAAACACTGGTGGTCAGTACCGCTAACGTGGCGTTACAGGATCAGATCTTTAGCAAAGATTTGCCGCTGCTACGAAAAATCATCCCCGATCTGCGCTTTACCGCCGCCTTTGGCCGCGGGCGTTACGTGTGTCCGCGAAACCTGGCGGCGCTCGCCAGTAGCGAGCCTACGCAGCAGGATCTGCTCGCCTTTCTTGATGACGAACTGACGCCTAACAACCAGGAAGAGCAAAAGCGCTGCGCCAGGCTGAAAGGGGATCTTGACGGTTACAAATGGGATGGTCTGCGGGATCATACCGACATTGCTATTGACGACGATCTGTGGCGGCGATTAAGTACCGATAAAGCCAGTTGTCTGAACCGCAACTGTCACTATTACCGCGAATGTCCATTCTTTGTCGCCCGACGTGAAATACAGGAAGCGGAAGTCGTGGTGGCGAATCACGCGCTAGTAATGGCGGCGATGGAAAGTGAAGCCGTACTGCCGGAACCAAAGCATCTGCTGTTGGTACTGGATGAAGGTCATCATCTGCCCGATGTCGCTCGCGATGCGCTGGAGATGAGCGCGGAAATTACCGCCTCCTGGTATCGCTTGCAACTGGACCTGTTCAGCAAACTGGTGGCGACCTGCATGGAGCAATTTCGCCCTAAGACCACGCCGCCGTTAGCGAATCCTGAGCGACTTAACGCCCATTGCGAGGAGGTGTACGAACTGATCGCCTCGCTCAATGCCATTCTTAATCTGTATATGCCCGCAGCGCAGGAGGCGGAGCACCGTTTTGCAATGGGCGAGTTGCCTGATGAGGTCATGGAAATCTGCCAGCGACTGGCGAAGCTGACCGAGACGTTGCGTGGGCTGGCGGAGTCCTTTCTCAACGATCTCAGCGAAAAAACCGGGTCGCACGATATTGTGCGTTTGCATCGGGTGATTTTACAGATGAACCGGGCGCTGGGAATGTTCGAGGCGCAAAGTAAATTATGGTGACTGGCTTCGATGGCGCAGTCTTCAGGCGCGCCGGTGTCCAAATGGGCGACGCGTGAAATACGCGAAGGGCAACTCCACGTCTGGTTCCATTGTGTCGGTATCCGCGTCAGCGAGCAGCTGGAAAGATTGTTATGGCGCAGCGTACCGCACATTATTGTCACCTCGGCGACACTGCGCTCGCTCAATAGCTTTTCGCGCCTGCAGGAAATGAGCGGCTTAAAAGAAAAAGCCGGCGACCGCTTTGTGGCGCTGGATTCGCCGTTTAATCATGTGGAACAGGGGAAACTGGTGATTCCTCAAATGCGCTACGAACCCACTATTGATAACGAAGAGCAGCATATTGCCGAAATGGCAGCCTATTTTCGCGAGCAACTGGAGAGCAAAAAACATCATGGTATGCTGGTACTGTTCGCCAGCGGGCGGGCGATGCAGCGTTTTCTGGAGCATGTCGCTGATGTGCGCTTACTCCTCCTGGTCCAGGGCGACCAGCCGCGTTACCGGCTGGTGGAGCTGCACCGTAAACGGGTGGAGAGCGGCGAACGCAGCGTGCTGGTTGGGCTTCAGTCTTTTGCCGAAGGGCTGGATCTTAAAGGCGAGCTACTGACGCAGGTCCATATCCATAAAATTGCCTTCCCGCCGATCGACAGCCCGGTCGTGATCACCGAAGGCGAATGGCTAAAAAGTCTGAATCGTTATCCGTTTGAGGTACAAAGCTTACCAAGCGCGTCTTTTAATTTAATTCAGCAGGTAGGGCGATTGATCCGTAGCCACGCCTGTCGGGGAGAAGTGGTCATTTATGATAAGCGGTTGTTGACCAAAAACTACGGACAGCGTTTACTGAATGCCTTACCTGTTTTTCCGATAGAGCAGCCTGCCGTGCCAGACGTTATAGTAAAACCAAAAGCAAAACCTGCACGCCGCCGACGGTGTTAATGCTGTGAGCACACTTCAAGGAGCTTTCAATGGATTATCGCAAGATCATCAAAGAGATCGGGCGAGGTAAAAATCACGCCCGCGATCTGGATCTGGATACCGCGCGCGGTTTGTATACCCGAATGCTGAATGGCGACGTCCCCGACCTGGAAATGGGCAGTATATTGATGGCGCTGCGTATTAAAGGCGAAGGCGAAGCCGAAATGCTGGGCTTTTATGAAGCCATGTAGAATCATGCCATCAAACTGACACCGCCCGCAGATAGGCCGTTGCCGGTCGTTATTCCCAGCTATAACGGCGCGCGTAAACAGGCGAATTTAACGCCGCTGCTGGCTATCTTGCTGCATAAATTGGGCTTTCCAGTCGTAGTACACGGCGTCAGTGAAGATCCGACCCGCGTACTGACGGAAACTATATTTGAGCTGATGGGGATTGAACCCACCCTACACGGCGGACAAGCGCAGGCCAAACTGGACGGGCGCCAGCCGGTGTTTATCCCGGTGAGCGCGCTCTGCCCGCCGCTGGAAAAACAGCTAGCGATGCGCTGGCGGATGGGCGTGCGTAACAGCGCGCATTCACTGGCCAAGCTGGCGACGCCATTTGCTGAGGATGCCGCGCTGCGTTTATCAAGCGTTTCTCATCCTGAATATGTTCTGCGTGTGGCGACCTTTTTTAGCCGCATTGGCGGGTGGGCTTTGCTGATGCATGGTACCGAAGGCGAAGTCTATGCCAACCCGCAACGCTGTCCGCAAATCAGCCTGATTGATAGCCGCGGCGTGCAGGTACTGCATGAGCGCCAGAGCGACACGTACGACGAGCCGCTTTCACTGCCTGCGACTAAAGATCCTGAAATCACCGCGCGCTGGATTGAGCGCTGCCTTGCCGGCCACGAGCCGGTGCCGCAATCATTAAAAACGCAAATGGCCTGTTGTCTGGTTGCGACGGGAGAGGCGGCGACGTTAGAAGACGGGCTTGCGCGCGTCGAACAGGCTTTTAGCGAATAAAAAAAGCCCGTCCAGTGGCGGACGGGCAAATAAGGGTAACAAACAGGGTTAATGAGGGTTGGAGCAGTGGGTCTGTTGGCAAACAGACGAGGGTAATACCCGTCAGAATTCAAACAACAGCGATGTTACAGCCTGAAATCTGGCGGGCAGGTAAATTATTTATAAATCACCGCAGTGCCGCTCATTTTGTCATTACCTACGGCGGAGGTGATGTTATAAGCGCTTGCGCCAGCAGCGGCGGCTTTTTCAGCCAGTTTAGCTTCCAGGCCATCCAGCGTGGTGGCGCCATCGGCAGACACTACGCCGATTTTATGCAGGTTTTGCGTCTGAGACGCGCTAACCGGTTCTGCGGCAAAAGCGCCAAAAGAAAGGGTGGAAAGCGCGATGGCTGCAACAGCATATTTAATGGTTTTCATGATTAATCTCTCGCAGGTTATTCTGTTTATGGGACGATGTTCCGTCGATGTGATGAGTATCACGGTTTTTTGCGAAAGATAAAATCGAATAGAATTGACGGCCTTGCTCAAAATTTTTGAATGACAAATAACCTATTGATTATTAATTAATTCAACGGTGGAATTTACCGTTCTTGTCATCTGGCTTTACAGAGTCGAGGTTAACGGCACATTCTGCGACGCAGAACGCTAAAAAGCATGAGCGTAAAGGAATGGATGATACTGGCGGTTTCGGTAAAGAAAAGTCAGCGTAACTGACTGTCTTTTGAACCTCTACGATTATATCCTGAAAATGTTGCGTTATGTAAATCTTTCTCCTGTTGGCAGGATATGCATAACCGAACGCCCGGTACGGCTTTACGCCGCGCTTCAGGGATAGGATCGCCGCAAGATTCGCATTCATCGCGACTTTCGCCGTGGGGAAGTTCGCCGCGAGCGCGGGCAACGGCATCTTCAATGGTATTGTTGATTTGTTCATTCACTGCGTCGTCATTTGCCCAGCCGGATGCCATCACGCTCTCCTGATTTTAGGGTACCTGAGGTTAAGTGTAGCGCCGTCAGGTGAAAAAATCGCATCGCGCGATCTTTTCAGACCATGAGCAGAGCCAATGTCATTCAGAGAGCCGATAAAACGAGCGAGGCAGGGAATTCGCGGTGGTATATTTACCCCGTGGCGTTATACGGGTATCTTACGCCGCTGCTAAAAGGAGAATGCCATGTCCGCCCAGAAACCGGGGTTACACCCGCGCAACCGCCATCAACACCGTTATGATCTCGCCGCACTGTGTCAGACCACGCCGGAATTGACGTCCTTATCTTATCCGCACGCCCGCCGGTGAACAGAGCGTTGATTTTGCTAATCCGCAAGCGGTAAAAGCGCTCAATAAGGCGTTGTTGGCGCATTTTTATGCCGTTACACACTGGGACATTCCGCCAGGGTTTTTATGTCCGCCAGTGCCTGGTCGTGCGGATTATATCCATCATCTGGCGGATCTGCTTGGCGAAACAACAGGGAGTATTCCGGCGCAGGCAACTATTCTGGACGTGGGCGCCAATTGTATTTATCCGCTTATCGGCGTCCATGAATATGGCTGGCGATTTACCGGTAGTGAAGTCAGCGACGCAGCGATGTCCAGCGCGCAGGCTATCATTCAGGCTAATACGGGGTTAAGCCGCGCCATTCGTCTGCGTCGGCAAAAAGATCCGGCGGCCATTTTTACCGGTATTATTCATAAAAATGAATTTTATGACGCAACGCTTTGTAACCCGCCTTTTCACGACTCCGCCGCCGCAGCCCGCGCGGGCAGCGAGCGTAAGCGCCGCAATTTGGGGCAGAATAAAGATGATGCGCTGAACTTTGGCGGTCAACAGCAGGAGCTATGGTGCGAAGGCGGCGAAGTCGCCTTTATTAAAAAAATGATTGCTGAAAGCCAAACCTTCCGCCGTCAGGTGTTGTGGTTTACGACGTTGGTGTCGCGCGGCGAGAATTTACCACCGCTTTACCGGGCGTTGACGGAGGCTGGCGCGGTGAAAGTGGTGAAAAAAGAGATGGCCCAGGGGCAAAAGCAAAGCCGCTTTATCGCCTGGACCTTTATGGATGACGACCAGCGTCGCCGTTTTATCACCCGTAAACGCTAAATCGTCGGTTCGCGCGGCGGCAGTGAATCAGGCGGCGGGCCGCCGGCGGGGGCGGGCAGAACCTGATACGTTTGCACCGGCGCGCGAACATTGGCCAGATCAAAATGCTTTTTCACCTGGCTATCAAGGGCAAAACGCACCGTCCACTGCTTGAGCGGTAGCGTGGTGAACGACACGCGTAAAGTAAACGCCGTGTTCGTTAAACCGACAATACCGGCGAACGTGGGTTCGCCGATAATCAGCCCGCGAATATCCTCCGTCTCCATCAGCGCCGTTACCGCGTCTTTCAGCGCCTGATTCGCTTTATCCGCATCCTCATGGCGATCCACGTCATAGTTGGCGACAACAGAGCCGATACCGCGCACAAAGTTGGCGAAAGTGGTGATCGAGGACCACGGGATAATATGGTATGCCCCGGTATCCTGCCGCACGCCGACGGAACGAATCGACATTCTTTCGACCGTCCCCATCAGCGGGCCTATGGTGACTAAGTCGCCGGTATTCATCCCGTTTTCAAACTGAATAAAAACGCCGGTAATAATATCTTTCACCAGGGTTTGCGAACCGAAAGAGATAGCCAGACCTAACGCCCCCGCGCCAGCCAGCAACGGCGCGATATTGACGCCGATTTCCGATAACACGATCATGATGGTTATGGTACTGATAATCACTGCCAGCGCATTGCGGAACAGCGTCAGCAGCGTGCGCGTGCGGGCGCTGGGTAGCGGGCGACTATGAATATCGGAGGCCAGGCGATTCTCAATCAGACTGGCGAGAATCGTCCATCCCACGGCGGAGAAGAATAAGATTAACGCGATACGGATGAGGATATCGACCATCTTTTCCCCCGCGCCATAATGTAGCCAGTGCCAGAAATCGAATAGCCCCCAGGCGTTGAGCAACAGCATAACGGCGACGCAGACGGTCAAAAAGCGTGCGACTTTTAGCGCCGAGGAGAGCCAGCCGTTAAGCCGCTTTTGTAATTCCGGGTAATTGCGCTGCGTATGGGGCGACAGGGTGATGGTTTTCGCTATCCAGCGGGTAAACATACCGGAGATAAACGCGGCGATGCCAATAATCGCCAGACTGCGCACGGTCGCGCCCATCATAAACTTCAGGCTATTGCCTGGGTCGAATAACGAGAAGAAAAACAGCACGATAAAGTAAGCGCTGGCCAGCCAGTGCCACACCAGCGCAAAGGCGCGGATAAACAGGCTAAAAAAGGCTAATGATCGTTCCGCCAGACTTAATAAATGTTGCGTAATCTCCGCTTTGTTTTTAAAGATCAGGTACAGCGCCCAGATGGTGATGCAGAGCATGATCGCCACGTTCGCCATCGCCCCGACCTGAACATTCACCTGGTTGGAAATAATCGGAACGGCAACAATCAGCCCGTAGCCAATCAAACTGCTAAGGGAACTCATACGGCGATTCCAGTAACGCGCTGTCGCATCCTGAATCGCGAATGGGCGTAATTCCGGTACATTAGGGCAAAAAATAAGCCGCAGAATCGCTTTAAAGAACTCTATCAGCGCGAAGGCATTCAGGAACAGGCTTTGCTGAAAAGCGATAGTTCGACTTCCGGCATGGAAATTATCACTGAGCATCTGACCGATAAATAAGGTGAGCGCCAGTAGCAGCAGGTCGATAATAAACGCGCCGGCGATCATCGCCGGGAGCTGTAACCAGTTGCTGCGTTCACGGTTTTTCTTGCGCGCCCACAGGCCCATTTTTCGATATAACGGCAGGGCGCAAAGCCGTATCACGCTATAAAAACCAAATACCGCGACGGCCAGAAATAAAAAGTGGGTTAACGCGTTGGTGAAGGTTTGCGAGTTAAACGGCTTGTACGGCGCATCGGTGATGTTGCGATAAAGCTGGGCGAAACGGGTAGCGAAAGCATCGCCGTACTGACGGGTAACGGTGGTGACGTTCTCCAGTACCGTTTTCTCATCTTTGGCCGCAGGCGGGGCAAGCGCTGGCGCTGGCTCGGTCGGCGGCGTGGTTGAGGCTTCGCGGAGTTGCGCTATCAATTCGTTACGTGAAGCCTCGTTCTCCAGTACGTCAGCCAGGGCCGCATAGGCCGCTTTTTTTTGTTCAGGACTGGGCTCTGGCGCTGCTTGCTGGCTGGTTGATGTCCCCGTGGTCACGCCGGGTATGGCGACCGCATGGGCAGGCGCGCCCAGTAGACAAAAAAGGATGAACAGGGTCCACCGCATGACTCCTCCAGTGAGAAAAGAGACGCAAAACACTAAGTATAGATGGCGCAGGGGAGGGAAAATGAAATGGGACTATTCCATGATGCCCTTCCTGCCGCAGGGCAGGAAGGGCGATATCTCAGGAGACGTGCTGTAAAAATTCCTGTAAACGTGGGCTTGGCGGGTTTTCGATCAACGCCTGCGGACTGCCATCTTCGGCAATACGGCCTTTATCGATGAAAATCAGCCGTGAGGCGACTTTTTCGGCAAAGCCGATTTCGTGAGTGACAATGACCATGGTCATGCCTTCTTCCGCCAGATCCTGCATGACTTTCAGCACTTCATGGCGCAGTTCAGGGTCCAGAGCGGAGGTTGGCTCGTCAAAGAGCATCATTTTCGGCTTCACGGCCAGCGCTCGGGCAATGGCGACGCGCTGTTGTTGACCTCCGGAAAGCTCGGAGGGGTAGTGGTGCGCCCGTTCCGCCAGTCCAACTTTCGCTAACAGAGCTTTCGCCTGTTTTTCCGCTTCTTCTTTCTTTACGCCGCGCACGCGCAGAGGACCGAACATCACGTTTTCGAGCGCGGTCAGATGCGGGAACAGATAAAACTGTTGAAACACCATGCCGGCTTCCTGGCGAATCAGCCGTTCGTCTACTTTCGGATCGTTGACTTTCAGACCATCGACAATCAGATCGCCGGAGGTGATCTCTTCCAGTTTATTGATACAGCGTAATAACGTGGATTTACCCGAACCGGAAGGGCCGATAATCACAACCACTTCGCCCTGACGGATGTTTAAATCAATGTTATGCAGCACCTGGGTGGGGCCAAAGTGCTTGGAGACGTTTTTAAATTCAATCACAGGATTTTCATCCTTCTTTCAAGACGACGCAAAATAAAGCTCAGCACCAGCGTAATGATCAAATAGAAGACGGCCACGGCGCTCCAGATTTCCAGGGCGCGAAAGTTACCGGCAATAATTTCCTGGCCCTGACGGGTCAGCTCGGCTACGCCGATAACAATAAACAACGAGGTGTCTTTGATGCTAATGATCCACTGGTTGCCCAGCGGCGGCAGCATACGGCGCAGAGCAAGCGGTAAAATAACATGGCGGATGGTTTCCCGGCGAGAAAGGCCCAGCGCCAGACCTGCTTCGCGAAAACCTTTGTGAATGGATAGTACTGCGCCACGAGTAATTTCCGCGATATAAGCGCCGGAGTTAATCATAATTGTCACGACCGCTGCGCTGAACGGATCAATACGCAAATCATTAAATGCCATCGGCAGGGCAAAGTAGATAAACATGACCTGGACAACGATAGGCGTGCCGCGAATAATTTCAATGAAAACCAGGGCGATGTGGTTAGCGAACCAGCCGCCAAACGTACGGGCAAAACCTGCCGCCAGTCCAATAACCAGGCCGCCAGCCAGACCGAGGACCGAGATCCACAGGGTCATTTTAGCGCCCTCAAGCAAAAGCGGAATGGCGGGCCAGATGGCGCTCCAGTCAAACTGCATATGTCGTTCCTGTTACCGTGGTGTAAATAGTCAAATGCTCTATCCGGCGCGGAAATGGCGTGAAAGTGTCTTATCCGTCACGGAAAAGAGCTGTAGGCCCGGTGAGCGTCCTCACTACCGGGCCACAAGCCAACATCAGGTCGTTTTATTTAGGTTCTGTACCGAACCATTTTTTGTAGATTTCGTTATAGGTGCCATTCTCACGCAGCGTTTTCAGCGCGCCGTTGACTTTCTCGCGCAGTTCATCGCTGCCTTTCGGGAAGGCAACTCCGTATTGCTGTGCTTCCAGCGATTCGCCTACCGCCTTGAACTGGCCGTTGCCTGCGGTTTTGATAAAGTACAGGATGTTCGGCGTATCGTGCAGAACGGCGTCTGCGCGGTTGGTGCCTAATTCCATGTACGCGTTATCAATGTTCGGGAACTGACGCAGGTCTTTGGTTTTGATATTCGCTTTCGCGTAATCCACCGACCCGGTTCCGCTCTTCACGGCAACGACTTTGCCATCGAGGTCTTTAACGCTTTTAATATCGTTATTGTTGGCTTTCACCATCACGAGCAGACCGCTTTTGTAATAGCCATCGGAAAAGTCGATCGCTTTTTTACGCTCGTCCGTAATCGTAATACCCGCCAGCGCCAGATCGATATTTTTGGTTTGTAATGCCGGAATAATGCCGCTGAAATCCATCGGTTTCAGGGTGTAGTCCAGCTTCAGTTCTTTCGCGATAGCGTCCCACAGATCAACATCAAAACCGACGTATTTGTCGCCCTGTTTAAATTCAAACGGAACGAACGCCGTATCGGTTGCCACAACGAGTTTCTTATCCGCAGCGTGCGAAGACACCGCAAAAGCCAGGGTAAGTGCAGCCAGTGAAACTTTTAATAGAGACTTCATAGCATTTCCTTTTCTATCCACGGGGCGATCCCCTGCGAGAACATGTAGCGTAATGAAAAAATCATGCCAATTATGTAACTCATTGTTTTAACAGAAGCGTCAATCATTCCTGTGCACAATAAGTCGGGCAAAACCAGTATGCTGCACTGTTTTGGGGCACTGATTTAGTGCATGAATAACAAAGTAGAGATACAGGGTCTATTTAGCGTAAAAATTGTTGTTAAAACAATCTTTAATTAACGATTGTGTGATGTAATTATTACAAATAATTCACTTTTATCGAAGGGAAGTACAAGACATGTGCACTATTTAAGTGCAAAACCCCTGTGCCAGGCAGGGGTATAGGGATGACTTATATACCTGTGTACATCAAGTTGCAGGTGCGTTCGCTTCAGTGACCGACGGAAGTCAGGCTCCTGCGGATTCGCTGCGTTTGTACCTTCCTGCAACTCGAAGTATTCAGGGTAGAGATAGATTTATTCGATGTTGGATTCGATAAACCACAGGAATTTATCGAGGTCGCGTGATGCGGCGGTAAAGATATCGGCAGTGTCTTCATCTTTGGCTTCACCGATAGCTTTGCGAACATCATTAGCGACAACAGCGTAGCGATCGGCCAGTTCTTTTAAGTGATCCTGCACGTTATGGATGTCGAGCGGATAGCTTTTCAGTGGAGTTTTGCTGTTGATAACTTGCGTGGTGCCTAACGCCACACCGCCAAGCTGTACGGCGCGCTCGGCCATAGTATCCAGATGATCGGTCAGTGCGGTACGGAAGCCATCCAGCATCTCATGAACGGCAATAAAGTTAGCACCGCGCATGTTCCAGTGGGCCTGTTTCGTGATCAGCGACAGGTCAATGAACTGGATCACCTGACGATTAAGCAACTCAACCGTCGCTTTTTTATCGCTCTCTGATACATCGTTACGGGTATAAAGCAGATTAGACGCTTTTGTTTTTACCAGTTTAGCGGTACTCATAATCTCATATCCTCTTGATGTTTGTGTCCCAGGTAATTAACGAAAATAAGTATAGCACCGGTTTTTAACTTCGCTTTTTTGAATTTACCTATCACTTTAATAGTACAGACAAGATTTAATATTTATTTTGGTTATGAATCAATTGGTTAGATGAGTTTGTTGTTTGATGGGTAATAATTCTCATTTTAATGTAAAAAATGAGAAAAAATATGACAAAAAATGACGAAGTAATAGCGCGATAATAAAAGGTGAATAACGAGGTGATATTCTGCATGATTATGCACATCATGCAGAATAAGAAACTATTTTACGTCAACTTGTTTAATTTGCGGTTCGCGGCGAATCGTTAGGGTAGAACCCATTGAGGCGGCAATGATGGCGCACAGGGCCAGGATTTGTATGCCCGTAAGCGTTTCGCCCAGAAAAATCATCCCGGAAATGGCGGCCAGCACGGGTTCCATGCTCATCAGCGTACCGAAGGTGCGAGTTGGCAGGCGCGTCAGCGCAATCATTTCCAGTGAATAAGGCAGCGCCGTAGAAAGCACAGCGACCGCTAACCCTAAGGGAAGAATCGACCAGTGCCATAGCGCATCGCCAGCCTGAACTGCGCCAATCGGCACGAAAATGATGGCGGTAATCAGCGAGCCTACCGCCACCGTGGCCGGACCATGTTCCGCGCCTGCTCGCTGGCCGGTAAGAATATAGACAGCCCAACAGGCGCCAGCGCCGAGCGCTAACGCGGCCCCGGTAAGATCGACGTGAGACATATCTTGTCCTAATGGCAGCAGGAACCAGAGTCCAAGCACAGCCAGTACGACCCAAATAAAATCTACCGGACGCCGGGATGAAAACAGCGCGACCGCCAGAGGGCCGGTAAATTCCAGCGCGACCGCAATACCCAACGGCACCGTCTGAATCGACAGATAGAATAGATAGTTCATCCCGCCCAGCGACAGACCATAAAACAGTAAAGGCAGCCGCTGCTCTTTGGCAAAACGCAAACGCCAGGGTTTGAAAAAGGCGATAAGGATAAGCGTTCCCAACGCCAGACGAAGCGCCGTTACACCCGGCGCGCCAACAAGAGGAAATAACGATTTTGCCAGTGAAGCGCCACTCTGAATAGAGGACATGGCAATGAGCAAAACCAAAATGGGCAACCAGACTGGTAGTTTACGTGTTGACCCCGGCATCCTTTCTCCTGTCAAAAAATGTCAGTACGAGTAAAGGTGGCAGTGTAATGGAAATTCCCCGGAGCGGTTGAGGATTCGTTGAAAAAAAAATTTCCAGGATTCCATAAAATGAACTTAAATTGATGGATAAATAGACTGTTAGTTTAGGAATAATCTGGATGAATGTATCGCGCCACACGCGCATTATTGGTGCAATCAGCCGGAAAAATGATGTTAATTGAATAAGATAGCGCGTTATGGAAACGTTCTGTTACATGAAAGGCGCCCTTAGACACCGTGAATCGCAAAGAGTTTCCCATTAATTTTTGATATATTTAAAACTTAGGACTTACTTGAAGCACATTTGAGGTGGTTATGAAAAAAATTGCATGTCTTTCAGCACTGGCCGCTGTTCTGGCTTTTTCCGCAGGTACTGCAGTAGCTGCTACTTCTACTGTTACCGGTGGTTACGCTCAGAGCGACGCGCAGGGCGTAGCGAATAAAATGAGCGGTTTCAACCTGAAGTATCGTTACGAGCAGGACGACAACCCGCTGGGTGTAATCGGTTCCTTCACCTACACCGAAAAAGATCGTACTAACGGTGCGGGCGATTACAATAAAGGTCAGTACTACGGCATCACTGCCGGCCCGGCTTACCGTCTGAACGATTGGGCGAGCATCTACGGTGTAGTCGGTGTGGGTTACGGTAAATTCCAGACGACCGATTACCCAACCTACAAACATGACACCAGCGATTATGGCTTCTCCTATGGCGCTGGTCTGCAATTCAACCCGATGGAAAATGTTGCTCTGGACTTCTCTTACGAGCAGAGCCGTATTCGTAGCGTTGACGTTGGCACCTGGATTGCTGGCGTAGGTTACCGCTTCTAATCACGTCGGTGAAAATGAAAAATCCGCCTTTCGGGGCGGATTTTTTTTGTCTATGGAAAACCCCCAGCTAGGCTGGGGGTTCCGGAAAGCTTTCAGCTTTAAGCCAGTTATTAAAACCCCTTTTGATTTGTTAAAACATCTTGCGGTCTGGCAACTGCAA